>CANQUZ010000085.1 GCA_947627165.1 uncultured Roseburia sp. | reverse complement strand
TCTGCTCATAAGCAGTCTTGTATGCTCATTCATGCAAGCATGATTCGCCTACGAGACTGCTTATGGCTGAACTGTTATAAGTAGTATGGTGGGCTGATACAAAACAGTTGCACAATCAAAGAAATTATGTTATGGTAATACGCAGTTGAATATGTAGCAGTAGGTGTCAGATAAGATGTTTATCGTCTTGATCTGGTGAAAAGGGAAACAGGTGAGAATCCTGTACGAACTCGTCACTGTATTTAGGGAGCGAAGCCGAGATATCACTGGGAAACCGGGAAGATGGTGGATGCGATGATCTATGAGCCAGGAGACCTGCCTAACTGTTGTACAGGAACAGATTGTTCCAAGCCACGAGTAATTGGCTGTACGTGTAAATTTTTTACATAGTGTCAGACCTTTACCCATTTTTCGGTAAAGGTTTTTTATGTTATGCAATTTTGGTAGTTGGAATCAATTCTGTTTCTTACATATTCTTATAAAAATACGTGCTGAAGACAGCATAAGAAGATGGAGGAAACATTATGAAAAGAAAAACGGCGTTAGTATTATCCGTACTGACAGCAGGCGCCCTGTTTTTGACAGGCTGCGGAAATCAGCAGGAAACGGCAGGAAAGGATGCCGGCAGGGAAGCGCAGGCATCAGTATCAGAAGCAGCGGAGACAGAAACGGAGAAAGCAGAGACAGAGGAAACTTCTGCAGAGGAAGAGACAATGGCAGGAGAACAGGCAATTTTAGTAGTCAGCTTTGGTACAAGCTATAATGAGAGCAGGGATGCGACCATTGGCGCCATTGAAAACGCCATTGCGGATGCATTTCCGGATTACGAGGTGCGCAGGGCTTTTACCAGCCAAATAATTATTGATAAGTTAAAAGAACGTGACGGACTTGAAATTGATAATGTAGGGGAAGCCTTAGACAGGGCTGTCGCTGACGGCGTCAAAACCCTGGTAGTGCAGCCGACGCATTTGATGGACGGCTATGAGTATACGGACCTCGCCGATGAATTAAAAGAATATGAGGCAAATTTTGACGTGGTTGTTTTAGCGGATCCGCTATTAACCAGTGACGAAGATTTTGATGCAGTAGCGGCGGCAATTACTGAACATACCGCATCTTATGATGATGGGGAAACTGCTATCTGCTTCATGGGACATGGGACAGAGGCGGATTCCAATGAGATTTATCCAAAGCTGCAGGAAAAAGTGACGGCGGCAGGCTTTGAAAATTATTTTATTGGCACGGTAGAAGCAGAACCTACCTTAGAGGATGTCATGACGGCGGTAACAGAAAAAGGCGTTTATAAAAAAGTAGTGCTTGAGCCTCTGATGGTAGTGGCAGGGGATCACGCCAACAATGACATGGCTGGTGAAGAAGAAGATTCCTGGAAAAGCGTCTTTATGGCGGAAGGATTTGAAGTGGAATGCCTGATAGAAGGATTGGGAGAAAATGAGGCAATCCGGCAGATTTATGTGGACCATACAAAAGCCGCCATTGAGAGTCTGGCAGAGTAAGCGCTTGCAAAGGGTGCGGGAAATGGGAAACATTTTACTTTGTGAATGAGCTTTAGACGATAAAAGGAACGGAATAGAAAAGTGAAAAAGAGGATTTGGACTTATATAACGGTTTTTACCCTGTTAAGCGGTATTTTTTCGGCGCCTGTGCTTTCCTATGGGGCAGAGGCGGCAGGAAAAGATGCCATGGAAGAGCCGACAGGAAAAGATGCCATAGAAGAGACGACAGGGGAAGATATCATAGAGGAGACGACAGAAAAAGAGAGCTCGGATCTGATTGCAGGCGAAGATGAGAAAGCCCCGGCACAGAAAGTGGGAACGGAAGGCATGGTTCCGGTGTATGGCAAGGATGTGGCAGACGGAACATACGATATTGAAGTAGAATCGAGTTCCTCGATGTTTCGGATTACAAAAGCGGAATTGACAGTGTCGGATGGAAACATGAGTGCCGTGATTACCCTCGGCGGAAAAGGTTATACAAAACTTTTTATGGGAATCGGGGAAGAGGCCGTTGCGGCGGATGAAAGCGCCTATGCAGGCTATACAGAGGATGCAGAGGGGGCCTATACTTATGAAATTGCGGTAGAGGCACTGAATCAGGAACTGGAATGTACGGGCTTTAGTAAAAGAAAAGAAAAATGGTATGACCACCAGATTTGCTTTGATGCCTCAAGCCTCCCGAAAGAAGCCCTGTTGATAGAACTTCCAACAGAGAGTGGATCCGAAGGGGCGGAAAACCCGGAAGCAGCTGTGAATGGAACAGAAGCTAAAAATCCAGAAGAAGCTGCAGAGACGCAGCTGATAGAGCAGTCTGAGATTGATTTGGAGGACGGAGTTTATCGCATTGAAGCAGACCTTGCCGGAGGCAGCGGGAGAGCCTCGATAGAATCACCGGCGATTATGAAAGTGGCAGATAAAAAAGCCACAGCGGTGATTGTGTGGAGCAGTTCCAATTATGATTACATGATTGTCAATGGAGAAACATATCTTCCGGTAAATACAGAGGGAAATTCCACTTTTGAGATTCCGGTATTGCTGTTTGAGGAAGAAATGCCGGTGACGGCAGATACCGTGGCAATGGGAACGCCTCATGAGGTGGCATATACCCTGACGTTTCATAGAGACAGCATAGAAGCGGAGAAATCTGTCTCTGCGGCAGTCGTTACAGGGGTGGTCATTGCAGTTGTACTTATAGCAGCCGCAATTCTGGTGGTATTGAGAAAGAGAAAAAAGAATAGGGAAAAAATTCAGAGAAAAAAATAAAGGAAAAGAAAATCTGAAAAAGAGAATCAGAAAAAGATAAAGGAAAAGAAAGTCTGAAAAAGAGAATCAGAAAAAGATAAAAAGAAAGTCTGAAAAAGAGAATCAGAAAAAGAGAGAGAAGAAAGTCAAAAAAGATAAGAACAATGGTACAGAAAGAAAGACAGAGAAAAAAGATACAGAATGTTTTCCTTTTAGCGGGAATGACGTTTATCCTTGCAGGCAATAGCGCCTGTGGGGATAGCTCCCATTCCTCTGGTGAAATGGCAGATGGGGAAGTTTTGATAGAGATAGATCAGGATATCAGTCCCAGCCTAAACTTTCAAGAGAGAATGGAATTAAAATATGCAAAAGAATTTGTCATTGACGATTATACAGACGGCTGTACCCTGATTTCCATATCAGATGGCAGCCGTTTTTTGATAGTTCCGGAGGGGGAAGCGGCACCGGAAGATTTAGAGGAAGATATTGTAGTGGTGGAGCAGCCACTGAACCGTATATATCTGGCGGCAACGGCAGTGATGGACATGGTGTGTTCTTTGGATGCCTTAGATGCCATACGCCTTTCCGGCACAGAAAGCTCCGGTTGGTACATTGAGGAGGCAAAGGAAGCAATGGAGCGGGGAGAGATTCTCTATGCGGGAAAATACAGCGCTCCGGATTATGAATTGATTTTATCCGAGGGATGCCGCCTTGCTGTGGAGAACACGATGATTACGCACGCGCCACAGGTCAGTGAAACGTTGGAAAAATTTGAGATACCAGTGTTTGTGGACTATTCCAGCTATGAATCCCATCCATTGGGTCGGGTGGAATGGATAAAATTATATGGCGCGCTCTTGGGGAAAGAGGATGAGGCGCAGGAATTATTTGAGGCGCAGGAAGCAGATTTCCAAACCGCAGTTACTGGGGAAAAGACAGAAAAAACAGTGGCATTTTTCTTTATTACTACCAATGGGGCGGTCAATGTGCGGAAATCCACGGATTATATCCCAAACATGATAGAGCTGGCGGGCGGGAATTACTTTTTTCGTGAACCGGATGAGGGGGAGAGCCATGCGTCTTCTATTTCAATGCAGATGGAAGAATTTTATGCGAAGGCAAAAGATGTGGATTATCTGATTTATAACAGCAGCATTGGCGGAGAACTTAGCACGATAGAGGAACTGACAGGAAAAAGCAGCCTGCTTGCAGATTTTAAGGCGGTACAGGAGGGAAATGTCTGGTGCACGACAAAAAATTTATATCAGGAATCCATGGCTGTGGGCGGTCTAACCAAGGACATTCACGCCATGCTGACGGGGAGTACAGAGGAGATGCAGTATCTTTACCGCCTGAAATGAGCCGTAAAAAAAGAAACCGATATGCGGCCGCTTATGCGGCGTTAGTGATGTTGCTGCTGACATTGCTGATGTTAAACGTATGTATCGGGAGCATTTCCATTTCACTCTCCGATATCGTCCAAAATTTTACGGGAGGGCAAATCGGTGAGACAGAGCGTAATATTCTGATGCAGATACGTTTGCCGAGAGCTTTAGCAGCCGCCATCTTAGGCGGAGCATTGGGGCTTTCCGGCTATTTGCTGCAGACGTTTTTCCATAATCCGATTGCAGGCCCCTTTGTCCTCGGCATTTCTTCCGGCGCAAAACTTGTAGTGGCTCTGGTGATGGTGTTTTTTCTGGGCCATGCTGTAAAAATCAGTTCGGCAGTTCTCATTTTGGCGGCATTTGTGGGAGCGTTTCTCTCTATGGGATTTGTGCTGTTGATGTCCCGGGCAGTGAATAAAATGTCCATGCTGATTGTCAGCGGCGTTATGATAGGGTACATCTGCTCGGCAATTACCGATTTTGTGGTGACTTTTGCAGAGGATGCGGACATCGTAAACCTTCACAACTGGTCTAAAGGCAGCTTTTCGGGGATTTCATGGGAAAATGTCTCGGTGATGGCAGTGGTGGTAGGGCTTGCGTCGCTGTTTGTGTTCTGCTTGGCAAAACCGATTGGGGCATTTCAGTTAGGCGAAGGTTATGCGAAAACGATGGGAGTGGATATCGGCGGATTAAAAGTTGCGCTGGTTGTGCTCTCCAGTATCTTAGCGGCGTGTATCACCGCCTTTGCGGGGCCTGTCTCATTTGTGGGAATTGCAGTCCCCCATTTGGTAAAGCAGTTGTTTGCAACGGCAAAGCCGCTTGTTATGATACCGGCCTGCTTTCTCGGAGGCGGTACGTTCTGCCTCTTTTGCGATTTGTTGGCGCGCACCTTATTTGCCCCGACGGAACTTAGCATCAGTACGGTGACAGCCGTGTTTGGGGCGCCGGTGGTGATTGTGCTTTTATGGAAAAGGCAGGAAAAGCAATAGAAAGCAGGGAAATTATGGAGGATTATTATTTTAAGGCGGAAGGCGTTTCCGTCGGGTATCAGGGAAAGCCGGTGATAGAGGAAATCAGTTTCGGAATCAAAAGAGGGGAGATTTTGACGCTGATTGGGCCGAATGGGGCAGGGAAATCTACGATATTAAAAAGTATTGCAAGGCAGCTTCAGTTGATTGCAGGGACAGCATATATCGGGAAGCGGGATTTGCATCAAATTGGAAAAGACAGGCTGGCAGAAGAACTGGCGGTGGTGTTTACAGAGCGGATCCATGCGGAAATGATGACCTGCGAAGATGTGGTGGCGGCAGGGCGTTACCCTTATACCGGAAAATTTGGGTGTTTGTCGCAGGAAGACTATCGGGCAGTGCGGGAAGCCATGAGGCTGGTCCAGACGGATGAGATACGCCATCGGGATTTCCATAAAGTCAGTGACGGACAGAGGCAGAGGGTGCTGTTAGCGCGGGCCATTGCCCAGGAGCCGGATATGATACTGCTTGACGAGCCTACGTCCTACCTGGATGTTAAATACAAACTGGAGTTTTTATCGGTCCTGCAGCAGATGGCAAGGGAAAAATGCCTTTCCGTTATTATCTCCTTGCACGAACTGGACTTAGCAGAGCGGATTTCCGATAAAGTGATGTGCGTGGGAGAGGGATACGTTGACCGATTTGGGACACCGGAAGAAGTATTTTCTCCGGGTTATATCGGAAAACTATTTCATATGACGGCGGGCAGCTTTGAGGAAAACAGCGGCAATCTGGAATTGGAAGCGCCGAAGGGGAAGCCTAAGGTCTTTGTCATAGCCGGGGGCGGCAGCGGGAAATCTGTATTCCGCAAGCTTCAAAGGGCAAATATCCCTTTTGCGACGGGAATTTTGTTTGAAAACGATGTGGATTACCCGACAGCAAAGGCGTTGGGGGCTCATACGATAGCGGAGGAGGCGTTTCAAAAAATCAGTGACAACAAGCTGAACGAGGCAAAGGCATGGATTGACCAATGCGATGTCGTGCTTTGCTGTCGGGAGCAGTTCGGATTTTGGGATCGGGAAAACGGACTTTTGCTGGAATATGCCGGGGCACAAAAGAAAAAGATTGAAAAACAGCAAGATTTCTTCCATAATAAACAAGAAGCATAGGAGGAAATTGCCATGTCCATGACAATCTATATCATGACTCATAAGCCTTTTACCCCTCCGCCGGATGAGCTGTATCAGCCATTGCAGGTGGGAAGTGTTCTCCATGAGCCTTTAGGGTACCTTTCTGACGCTCAGGGGGAGCATATTTCGGAGCAGAACCCTTATTACAGTGAGCTTACGGGGCATTACTGGGTGTGGAAAAACGACAGGCATTCTGATTATGTCGGGTGCGTGCATTATAGAAGGTATCTTCTGAATGAACAGGGGGAACTCTGTAGGGAGGAGGACTTCCGGAAATGGCTCGCGGACTATGACCTGGTAACGACAAAACTGCTGACGTTAGAATCCTCTTATTATGATGCCTTTGACGACAGGCATAATGCGAAGGATTTGGACGTATTGGGGGAAGTGATCAAAGAAATGCAGCCTTGCTATTATGACGCTTATTGGCGGCTGGTGCATGGAAACCGCACCTACTTTGGCAATATGTTTGTCATGAAAAAGGAGCTTTATGACCGTTATATGGAGTTTTTGTTTCCGGTCTTGTTTGCGGCGCAGAGACGAATCGATATGGCAGGCTACGACGGTTATCAAAAACGCCTATTTGGATTTTTCTCGGAGTTTCTGCTTTATGTCTGGACGACGGTCAACGGTTTGCGCGTAAAAGAAACTATGGTGGGCATTATCAGCGAGAAGGCGGAGACGAGAGAATTAAAAGAAAAGATTGCGGAATTTTTTCAGAATAAGAACGTCATGGGGGCGAAAGAATATTTTTGGCAGTTTTATCAAAAACGGCCGGATATTTTAATGGAAGTTTCCGATATTAACAGGGAGTGCCGTCTTGCCATGCAGGCAATCAGCAGTTTAGAATGGGAAGAGAAGCGCTATGGGCGAAGCCGCCTGGAAAAAACGACAGATTTTTATGAATTAATCGAATATTACCGGCGTTTGAATGCGCTGGTTCGGCGCTATGGGGCGCAGGCGGCGTCGGCGGAGGAACTAAGGAGAGCGGAATTGTCGGCGGAAGAGAGGGCGTTTCTGGATGCCGAAGAGGTTTCTGAGGTGGAATATGAGATTGCGAGACGCATCAACGGTTTCGCTCAGTAAGGGAAGTCAGGAGGCGAAGGCAGATGGAATTAAAAAATGAATTGTTTCAAATTACGGAAACGAATCCGTTTTCAAAGTTACTGGAAATGGAGCTGCTAGAGATAGCGGAAGGATATGCGAAAGGACGTGTCCCGCTAAAACGGGAATTTACCAATGTTTACGGCGGTATGCACGGGGGATGTTCCTATGCCTTGGCGGATACGTTGGCCGGGGTGGCGGCAGCGACTTACGGATACTATAACACCACGGTGAATGGAACGATGAACTATCTGCTTCCCATCAGGGATACGGAATATGTTTATTGCGAGGCGAGGGCAGTGCGGCAGGGCGGATCTGTCGGAGTCTATGAAACCGTCATTTCCAATGATACGGGAGATATTTTGAGCACCGGCAGTTTCACCTATTACCGGCTGAAGGAACGGATTAAGGAACGAATAGAACCATAAGAATACAAAGAAAAAGCAAAGGGAACGCCATCTAAAATGTGACGTTTCCTTTGTTTTTGAGAAGCCTTCCCCCATGGACGATGAGAAGAACCCCGGAGACGATGCCTCCGGCAAGTACACAGATGCCAATGGTAAGCGCAGCCGCGCCGGCAGAGCCCATAACTTTGTAGATTTTTTCCTGCATATGATGCAACCTCCCTTATGCCTCATTATTTCCTGATTTTACGATATTATGATATTATTCTAGCATTAATTCATAGAATATACAAGAAATCATTTATAAGGAAGGCGTCCAACCGTCAGAACCGGAAAGCACGGCCTCTCTTGAAAAATGTTCCGCCTGAGAGGAATCTAACGCATGGCAGAAAGAAGCCCTGCTTTGTGTGGAAACGGCTGCCGCTTTAGAACCGGAGCTTTGGTATTCCCCATAAAAAACGGTGTCCCGGGCAGAGGCTTTGTTCCAGTCATGAAAACCTGCAGGGTGGATATGTTCTCCCAATTCGCAGTGCAGAAGGACCGTTTTGGCGTATTCT
>CANQUZ010000084.1 GCA_947627165.1 uncultured Roseburia sp. | reverse complement strand
TTTCTTCGATGGTAAGATTCCCGGAATCCACTTTGTCCACTGCCTCCATCATCCTCTCATATCCCGGAAATTTCTCTGCTCCTCCGTAATATTCGTAAATGATGCGGGCGCAGGAAGGCGTCAGGCGGCTCTCACCCTTAAACTTGCCCTCCAACTGTAAACGCTCATGCTCGCTGGAATGGTGATCAAACCACAGTCCGCACCCTTCCACGAAAGGCACATTCGCCAGACAGTCGTCCTCTGTCACTTCCACCAATCCATCCTGTAAGTCCTTCGGGTGTACAAATTTCCAATGGTCAATAATGCCCGCCTCTTTTAAAAGGACGCCGCAAGCAAGGCCATCAAAATCAGAACGTGTCACTAATCTCATATTTCCTCTCATTCTGCCGCTTCAGCGGCTCTTACACCAAGTCTGCCCCGGCTTTCACTGAGGCTTTCAATTTTTCCCACTCTGCCGCCGCCAGGCGACTTTTTCATTTTTTATTCTTCTTCTTTTCCCTGCACACAGAATCTTATTGCAATCCTTCAAAAGACATTCCCATTTAATGCCCTATCCCTTTTCAAAGAAAAAGGATCTGCTCCTTGTGAAGCCGATTTCCCTGTAGTTCATAATCTGCTCGGTACTTCCGATAAAAAGGACGCCTTCTTTTACTAAGGATTTCTGGAATTTTGCATAAATCTCGTCCTTTGCCTCCTCGGTAAAATAAATGACCACATTTCTGCACACAATCAGATGGCAATCTGTCGGATATGTATCTTTCAGCAAATCGTGTTCTTTAAATTCCACTCGCTTTTTAATCTCTTCCGAAATCTGATACGCGTTCCCTATTTTTGTAAAATATTTCCGCTTCAAATCATCCGGCACCGCGGCAATGCTCTTCTCTTTGTATAATCCGATATGCGCCGTATCCAGCACCTGCCTGTCAATGTCCGTGGCAATAATCCGGATTTGCTCCAGCGGGAGCTGCCTCGACAACGCCATCACCAGGGAATAAGGTTCATCCCCAGTGGAACAGGCTGCGCTCCAGATTTTTAAATGATTACCGAATTGGCGGATTAATTTGGGGAACACCTCTTCCTCTAATATCTTCCACTGTTCGGGATTCCGATAAAACTCTGACACATTGATGGTCAAAAAGTTAATAAATTGTTCAAATTTTTCTTTATCCCTTTTAATTAAATCTACATAATCATCATAAATCCTGATGTTATTCTTCGTAATCAGCGTATTAATTCTCCGCCGCATTTGCTTTTCCTTGTAGGCGTTCAGGTCAATTTGGGCGATGTTTAGAATATCTTTTTTGAATTTTTCATAGTTATCTGTTTCTAGCATAACCGATACCTCTCCGCAAATTATCTTCTAAGCCGTATAGGCCAAAAGCCGGATACTGCAGAATCTCTCTTCCATATGGAAAAAAAGGCTCACAAAGTATGCAAGCCTATTTTTTGATTCCGAAGCACCCCTGGGGAACTATCATTCTATTCTTCTTCGCTTGCTGCAGCTTCCGCATCCTGGTACACTTCTTCAGCTTCCGCTTCTGCCTCTTCTTCTGGAGCAAGCAGCGCTTTCATAGATAAACTAATCTTTTTCTCCTCTTCATTGAAATCAACAATCTTAGCTTCGATTTCCTGGCCTGTCTTTAATACATCCGACGGCTTTTCCACGTGCTCTTTTGATATCTGAGATACATGAAGCAGCGCATCCACCCCCGGCGCCAGTTCAACAAATGCGCCAAAATCTGTCATCCTTGCGATTTTGCCCTTTACAACATTGCCAACCGCATATTTCTCCGCCGCGTCATTCCATGGGTTCTCCGCCGGGAATTTCATGCTGAGGGCAATCTTTGTCTCATGGATGCCTTTGATGAAGACTTTTACCGTATCGCCGACGCTGAATACCTTTTTCGGGTTCTCCACCCTGCCCCAGGACATCTCGGAAATATGAAGCAATCCGTCTGCTCCGCCTAAATCAATAAACGCCCCGAAGTCCGTCACATTCTTCACGGTACCGATCATCACGTCGCCGACTTTAATTCTTGCAAACAGCTCTCTCTGCTGCTCTAACTTCTTTTCCACCAATAACTGCTTTCTGTCGCCGATGATTCTCCTGCGCTTTGGATTGAACTCGCTGATGACAAATTCAATTTCCTGATCTTTGTATTTTGATAAATCTTTCTCATAGGTATCGGATACAAGGCTTGCCGGGATAAACACTCTTGTCTCGTCCACCACCACGCACAAACCGCCGTCTAATACCTGCGCAACCTTTGCGGTCAACACTTCTTTGTTTTCAAATGCCTCTTCTAACCGCTTGCTGCCTTTCTCTGCCGCAAGGCGTTTATAGGTAAGGAGCACCTGCCCTTCCCCGTCGTTGACCTTTAAAACCTTCGCTTCCATCGTATCCCCTACCGATACCATAGTTGTCAAATCAACGTTCGCTTCGTTTGTATACTCATTGCGAGTAATGATTCCGTCTGACTTGTAACCGATATTTAGAACGATCTCGTCTGGCTTCACATCGATAACGGTACCTTCCACTACCTCTCCATTTCTAATTGTTTTAAAAGATTCTTCCAACATTTGTTCAAAGCTCATTTCTGACATTCTTTTGAACCTCCTCAATAATTTTGTTTGGGGTAGAAGCCCCTGCGGTAATACCTACGCTATCGACGGATCTGATGTTTTCCAGTTCCAAATCTGTTACAGTTTGTATATAGTAAGTATTTTTGCATTCTTTTTTACAAATTTCAAATAATTTCTGGGTGTTGGAACTATTCCTGCCACCCACGACAATCATAGCCTCCACCTGTGCCGCAATCTCTGCAGCTTCCGTCTGCCGCTCCTCTGTTGCATTGCAGATTGTATTTAGAACAATTATATCATAACCTTTTTCAGAAATAATTTCAACTAATTCTTTAAATTTATTGTAATTAAATGTCGTTTGTGATACAATACAGACCTTTTTTTCTTTTTCAGCGGTATAGGAGCAGGCATCTTCCCGGTTTGCAAGGACGGTCGTATGTCCGGCGGAAGACCAGCTTTTGATCCCCCGCACCTCAGGATGGTCCTCATTGCCAATAATCACAATCTGGCACCCTTCTCCGCTGTAGCGTTCCACCAGGCGGTGTATTTTTAATACGAAAGGACAGGTGGCGTCTACGATGGAAAATCCGAGGGCTTCTATCGCTTCACAAACGCCTTTTTCCACCCCGTGGGCACGGATGATCACCGTTCCTTTCGGGAGATGTTCCAGTTCCTCCACCTGGTTTACTACGGTAACTCCCTTTTTCTCCAAGTCGCTGACCACTTCCTCATTATGGATAATCGGCCCAAACGTGTAAAGGGGCTTCCCCTTTCCAATCTCCCCATAGACGGTATCCACCGCCCGCTTTACCCCAAAACAAAACCCGGCGCTTTTTGCTACTATGACCTTCATCGCGTTAAACCCTTTTTGCTTTCTTATAAATTTCCAAAATGGCGTCCGCCACTTCCTCAGCGTCCATCTCGGAGCTGTCCACTAACACGGCATCCTCCGCCTGCTTGAGCGGGGAGGTTTCCCTGTGCATATCCCGGTAATCCCGGTCCACGATATCCCGTTGGATTTCCTCTAAGTCACAGGATACGCCCTTGGCAGTCAGTTCGTCATATCTTCTCTTGGCTCTTACCGCGGCGCTGGCAGTCAGGTAAATCTTTATCTGGGCATTCGGCAGAACACAGGTGCCAATATCTCTCCCATCCATGATGACATCCGCTTTCGCCGCCAACCCCTGCTGCAGTTCCACCAGCTTACTCCTCACCACCGGGTAAATACTGGTTGCAGAAGCCATATTCCCCACTTCCTCGGTGCGGATCACGCCGTTTACATTCTCGCCGTTTAAGATGACCTGCTGCTCCTCCCCCTCGTAGGCAATCGTCACATCTACCTTTTGGCACGCCTCCGCCACGGCCTTCTCATCCTCCGCCAGGATGCCGTGCTGCAAAAAATAATATGCCATGGCGCGGTACATAGCTCCTGTATCCACATAAATAAACCCCAGTTTTTTGGCCAGTTTCTTCGCAATGGTGCTCTTTCCGGCTCCCGCCGGCCCATCGATTGCAATATTCATACTCATATTAGTATTTTCCCTTTCCTGATAAAATCATTCATCCAAGCCCGCTGTTTTGCGCTCTTCCCAACCGCGCCCAATCCCTAGTCGCCGCATATCCCTGCCGAATTTCCCGCAAGGTATCCGGTGGACCAGGCAATCTGCAGGTTATAGCCTCCTGTCATAGCGTCTAAATCCAGCACTTCTCCGCAAAAATAAAGGTTTTTGACAAGTTTGGACTCCATGGTGGAGGGATCCACTTCCTTCACTTTGACGCCGCCCTTTGTGATAATCGCCTCGTTAAAATCCCGCAGCCCGTTTAACGTCACGGGAAACGCTTTGATGAGCTTCACGAAGGCAAGGCGTTCTTCCCTGGTGACCTCATTGACTCTTTTTTCCGGATCAATGCCGGAAAGCTTTATCATGACCGGCGTCAATTTTGCCGGGAAAAGACTTCCGACCGCATTTTTAAACTGCTTGTTTTTCGCCTCCTGAAATTCCCGTAAAAGCCGCCCGTCTAACTGCTCTTCGGAAATAGATGGTTTTAAATCTATTGCCATGGCAAGCGGCTTCTCTGTTTCCTTTGGCTTTAATCTGGCACTGGCGCTTAACAGCAGCGGTCCGCTGACTCCGAAATGCGTAAAGAGCATCTCGCCAAATTCTTCAAACAGAAGCTTTTTGCCGTTATAAATCCGAACCTCCACATTTTTCAGGGAAAGCCCCTGGAGCTGCGCCACATAAGGCTCTATCGTATTAAACGGAACTAAGGAGGGCCTTGGCTCGACAACGGAATGCCCAAGCGCTTCGGCAAACCGATAGCCATCCCCCGTTGACCCGGTGCTGGGATAAGAGCATCCTCCAGTCGCCACAATCACTTTGTCCGCGGCAAGTTCCCTTCCGTCTTTCAGCCTCACGCCCGTCACTGCCCTCCCCGAATCGGACAGCAGGGTTTCCGCCTCTGTATGGAGGAGTACCTCGACCTTTTTTTCTTTTAACACCCTCTGCAGAGCGGCGATTACATCCGAAGAATGATCTGACACTGGGAACACACGGTTCCCCCGCTCCACTTTGGTCTTTAATCCGTTTTTTTCAAAAAAATCTATGACTCTTTCATTATTATAAGTATAGAACGCGCTGTATAAAAACTTGGGATTGCTTACCACATGGGCAAAAAGCGTTTCCATCTCACCGGCATTCGTAATGTTGCAGCGTCCCTTTCCGGTGATGTAGAGTTTTTTACCTAATTTCTCATTTTTTTCCAACAGTACCACTTCGTTGTTCCGATCCGCCTCCGCCGCCGCTATCGCCGCAAACATCCCCGCCGGCCCTCCGCCGATTACAATCATCTTACTCATGAAAATCCGTATCTCCTATTTTCGCATAACGCATTTTGATGGAGTCATCAATAAAATTAATCTCATCATTTTCATATACCTGGTACTCATCCCAGATTCCTTCCAGCATCTCCAAGGTAGTCACCACCTCGTCCTGCTTTTTCATGCAAAGCGCTACAATCAGGGCGTTGATTACGCTTAAGGGCGCCACCAGGGAATCCACAATAGACGCCATGTCGCTCTCCGCAATCAGATTGCAGGAAGAGTACAGATTCATGGGGGAATGGACGCTGTCCGTTAGGGTAATCACCTTCGCATTTCGGTTATTTGCAAACTCCATTGCCTTTAACGTCCGCATCGAATACCTCGGAAAGCTGATGCCGATAATCACATCTTCCGATCCAATCCGCACCATCTGCTCAAAAATCTCACTGGAGCTGCTTGTCTGAATCAGATGGACATGGTCAAACATCAAGGTAAAATAAAAAGCAAGGAAACTGGCAAGAGGCGCGCAGCTTCTAATCCCGATAATATAAATGTCCCTGGCTTGCAAAATCGTATCCACCGCAAGCTCAAAAACATTTTTGTCTATTTTTTCCAGAGAGGACTGTATCCGCCCCGCATCCGCTTTGAGCACTGATTCTAATATTTTTGACTGGTTGATTCTGCCGTAGGTAACTTCCATCCTCTGGAGGGAATTTAACTTGTGGCGCACCAGCTCCTCAAGAGCTTTTTGGAACTCCGGATACCCTTTATACCCCAAATGGGTGGCAAACCGGACGACGGTAGATTCACTGACACCCACTACTTCCCCAAGCTTTGCCGCCGTCAAAAAGACCGCCTTGTCATAATTATCTGTTATGTATGTTGCAAGCCGTTTCTGCCCTTTGCTTAATCTGCCGTAACATTCATTAATCCGATTGCTCAGGTCATTGGTGTTGTTCATAATCCTCCTCACTTTATGCCCTTCGTCATTGCTTTTCCTGCCTGCTGCAAATTTATCAAAAAGAGTTCCGCTAAGCGGAACTCTTTTATCACATTACCATTTCAATCTTATAAAGCAGATACCTCGTCAACAAGCTTCTTTAATGCCGCCAACGCCTCATCCGGAAGTTTGTCATAACCATCTTTCTTAACAGCGAAGCCTTCCACTGCGGAAACACGGCTCTCCATTGCATTTTTCAGAGCTGCAACGTATTCTTTGTCCTCGAAATCCGGCGTGAAGTCTGCTGTCTTTCCAGACCAGTCATTCATAATTTCGATATCTTCAAACGGACCCCATTTTTCAAATTTTGCCTTGCCCTCTACGATAGTCTCAAGAATGCCTAACGTATCAGCCGGTTTGCATTTGGTTCCCATGAAGTCGCCGGTATTTATGATGTAGCAGTCTACGTTCTTCTCTTCCACCAGCTTTTTGAACTTCTCATAATCGTTTACTAACGGATAGGTTCTGAACGGGTTTGCATAAGGAACGATTCTGATTGCGTTAAGGTCTGTACCTGCAGCAACACGCTCTGCGGTAGAAGTTTTCGTTGCAAGAGTAGCTCCCATAACGGATGCCAGTGCAGCGCCTTTTAACTTGATTACCGGCGGGATGGTAGGATCTTTCATAATCCAGAAAATGGCATTTACAGGTGCCTCAATCTTATCCACACGGTTCGGAGACCATAATTTGGATTTGATGGCGCGTCCGTTGCCGTTTCTGATATCCTCTGTCACTAACTGGATCTTGCCGTCCTCATCTAAGGTTGCGGAACAGTTCTGTGCAGATAATAAATATTCATTGTCCGGGCATCCGGTAGGATAATCGGAAGTCTTGTCAAAGTATGTAGGCTCTAACGCGATGGAAGCGCAGGTATCTGTGTTGATGATGAATGCGTCATCATGAAGAACCTTGATAGAAGGATACTTTCCGCCGTGTTTTGCATGGGTCAAAGTAGATTTGCCGGATCCTGACAATCCATAAACAGATGCTACGAATTTCGATCCGTCCTCTAAGGTGTATTCTTTCTGTCCACCGTGGCAGGAAGCGTATCCGTTTCTGTTCGCCAAAGCCCACGCCATGGTCAAAGTGCCTTTTTTGTGCTCTCCAAAGTATCTCATGCCAAGGATTGCCGCGCAGTTCTGGTCGGTATCGAAGTAGCAAAGGGTCAAAGGATCGCTTAAGCAGCTGTAATCCACATCCGGCGCGTCATGAGGAGCCCACTGCGGATCTGAGAAGATATAGATATCCGGCTCTTTGCCGTCTGCAATCGGTTTGGAAGCTTTGTACATTTTTACATATTCGTCAGACATATACTGGAAGTTTAACATCCAGTTGTAGAGGATGTTCTCCTCCCCTTCCGGAATCAGAAGGTGCGCTTTTGCCATGAACTCCGGATCCAGACCGATGTAGCACTCTGCATGATACAGGGTTTTCCATCTTGTCTCATAAACAGCGTCCATTACCACTTTGTCAAGCTTCCCTGCGTCTACGCCCGGCTCTCCCTTAATACGGCGGGCAGCCGCATAACGCCCGGTCACAGCACCGTCGTTGAATAATAACACTTTTGCATCTTTCTCAAGGCCAAAGGTTTCCCCGTCTTTTATCGGCATATCGGTCACAATGGTTCCCGGTGAATTTTTCGCTAATTGATAAGCCTCTTTCAATGTGTTTACTTTTACGACATTGTTACCATAAAAAGCGGCCTCAATGATAGAACGTGTTTTGGAAAAACCAACTTTTCCCGCTCCAATTTCACTAATTGGATAGTATGCTTTTGTTGACATCCTAAAATTCCTCCTTACAAAAATTAACATGGCTGAAAATTCAAAATTTCCACTAATTACAACTATACACGATACTCCTATTTTGTCAATTCATTTTCTTCAAAAAATAAAACTTTTTGTAACAGTTCAGCCATAAGCAGTCCCGTAGGCGAATCGTGTTTGCATGAATGAGCATACGAGACTGCTTATGA
>CANQUZ010000083.1 GCA_947627165.1 uncultured Roseburia sp. | reverse complement strand
ATGTCAATGTCATCAAGGATCAGAAGAAGGAGGCGGAACAGCTTTTAGACAAGGTGGGAGATAAGAGATTCCAGGTGGAGGAAATTATTCGTACCGTTGACAGTCTTACGGAAAATTTATAACCAGTATTGGCAACTTGTAAACCGGCACAGAAAGAGAGGATACGATTGGTAACGGGGCTTTTATTAGGATCGGCAGTCATTTTATTATGTTTATTCTTAACGAAATTATCCGGCAGGGTTGGGATGCCTGCACTTTTGGCGTTTATCTTGCTTGGGATGCTGTTTGGAAGCGACGGGATCGTGAAAATAAGGTTTGACGACTTTGGGATGGCAGAGGAAATCTGTTCGATAGGGCTGATTTTCATTATGTTTTACGGAGGTTTTGGAACAAACTGGAAGCAGGCAAAGCCGGCGGCGGCAAAGGCAGTTCTGTTGTCTAGCGTCGGGGTGTTTCTCACCGCGCTGCTTACCGGGCTTTTCTGCCATTTGGTTCTTAGGTTTTCCCTGTGGGAGGGGATGCTGGTCGGAGCGGTTATCAGCTGTACGGATGCGGCTTCCGTGTTTTCAATCCTCCGCTCTAAAAAGCTGGACTTAAAATATAATACGGCTTCTCTGCTAGAGGTGGAAAGCGGAAGCAATGACCCATGTTCCTATATGCTTACCGTGATTGTGCTGGACATTATGAGGGGAGAGATACAGGGGCGCGCCCTGATCGTCACGATTGCTGCCCAGATTGTGTTTGGCGTTATTGTGGGTGTTGCCATTGCGAAGATTTCCGGATGGATTTTAACCAAAATTAATTTTTCCACCAATGGATTTGATACGATTTTTGTCTTTTGCATGGCGCTGCTATCTTATGCGGGGGCATCTGCCATCGGCGGGAATGGATATCTGAGCACTTACATAGCGGGAATTTTGTTGGGAAATATGTCCTTACTTAATAAGAAATCCCTGGTGCATTTCTTCGATGGAATCACAGGGTTGGCGCAGATGATGATTTTTTTCCTTTTGGGTTTGCTGGCATTCCCTTCCAGGATGCCGGGGGTGATCCTTCCGGCTGCCGCCATCGCTTTGTTTTTGACCTTTGTGGCTCGTCCGGCAGCCGTGTTTGCAATTTTATCGCCGTTCCGCTGTTCCATTCCACAGCAGATTTACGTTTCCATGGCGGGGCTGCGGGGGGCGTCCTCCATCGTTTTTGCCATTGTGGCAACGGTGGGCGCCAGCCATATGGAGACAGATATTTTTCATATTGTGATTTGGATTGTGCTTTTTTCGATCAGTATCCAGGGTTCTCTGTTAAGCGTTATGGCAAGGAAATTAGACATGATGGATGAAAATGCCAACGTCATGAAAACCTTTAGCGATTATTCTGACGAGATGCCGGTGGAGTTTGTTAAAATATCCGTAAAAGCAGGTCATCCGTGGGAAAATCAGTTGGTGAAGGATATCACTTCCCTGCCGGATTTGCTTTTGGTCTTAATATTGCGGGGAGAGCAGCGGCTCATCCCAAATGGAAATACAAAAATCCTTGCGGGCGATAAGATTGTCCTAAGCGCGTTATCTCCCGGTGAAGAGCTGGGAATCTGCATTTCAGAAGTCGAGGTAGACAAAGAAAATAAAATGGTAGGGAAACCCATGGCGAAAATTAAATTCGGCGAAGGAAAGCTGGTGCTGCTTTTGAAGAGAGAGGATAAGGTTGTGATACCAAACGGCAGCACTGTCGTGAAAGAAAACGATATTTTAGTCATCAGCCAGACCGGATAACCCAAAAAACAGAAGGCGCTTTAACGCCTTCTGTTTTTGGGTTATCGGAAGCGGTATGTCAGATGCATGAAAAAGTATAAAAAAGAGCTGTTTTTTGTTAGTTGCCGGATTTGTCGTTGTTGTAGCATCCGGGGTCAAATTCCGGATTGCACATATAGAAGTTTTTGCTGTTTAATTCATCCTGCACCAGACGCAGGCCTTCGCCAAAACGCTGGAAATGCACCACTTCTCTTTGGCGCAGGAAGCGGATAGGATCGCAGACTTCCGGGTCTTTTACGAGGCGCAGGATGTTGTCGTAGGTGCTTCTTGCTTTCTGTTCCGCCGCCATGTCTTCCATCAAGTCGGTAATCGCGTCACCCTTTACCTGAAATTCGCAGGCATTGAAGGGGATGCCGCCTGCCGCCTGCGGCCAGATGCCCACAGTGTGGTCCACATAGTAGGGGGCAAAGCCGGCAGCTTCTAATTCTTCCGCGCTTAAGCCTTTCGTGAGCTGCCTTACAATAGTGGCGACAATTTCCATGTGGGCTAATTCATTAAAACATCTATGATAGATATGATTATTTTAATTGGATAGAGATTTTAAATTGATTCTTTGAACATGGCTTATTGTTGTATTACCGTCGTTTGCTGCTACATCTGCAAATGGTTGGACGGAGATGAATAGCTGGTAGCCCAGCCTAGGGTTTAAGTCTCCCTCCCAAAACGGAATAGAAGCCCCCAGTAGCTGCAACTACTGGGGGCTTCGCTGTGCCACATAGACACTCTCATCTTTTTGCCTACTGGCATTGCAAGTATTCCCTGATTCTAATATTTTTACACGGTTGTTGTTTCTTCAAAATCATTGAAACCGTTATGATAGGTAGGTTATTTTAATTGGATAGAGATTTCAAATTGATTTTCTACATATCGGCCGATGCCAGGTTTTGAATCCATTTTATTTATATAGATAATTTTATCAATACAGCTTTTAAGAAAAATATTTTTTTCTGCCGCTGAAATACTTGAAGATTTCATTGCATTGATGCAGTCTTTGAACCGCAGGATTTTTTCACGATAATCTATAATGGGGGTGATGGCATGGCGAGCATTGCGAAGGGCATCTTCTGTCTTGCTGATTTGCTCCTGTACTTTGGCATTTCTGGAAAGGTATTCTTCTTTACTGTAAATGCCATCGTCAAATGCATCTTTTTGACGAAGATCTTTTTCCAGTAATTTTTTCAAGTCGCTTTCCAGGCTGTGAATCAGATGAGCGTTTAGTTTCGATGCGTTAGCGCTGTCACTTTCTATTTTAATTTCAAAATCAGCAATAGTTTGTTCTAAGACATCAATGACGCGTTGGCAAAAAACCTTATACTGAACGGATTTAGTATGACAATTCGCCTGGTTGTTGCAGATTAAACTTTCAGATATTTTTCCTGTGGGAGAATGTCTTTCCGCAAAAGATTTATATACCATAGCTCTGCCGCAAGTTCCACAGACTACCAGACCTGCAAAAGGATTACGCAGCTCATTGCTGGATTTTATACGGGGAAATCGTCCGCGCTTATCCAAAGCTGCCTGAAAGACTTCCGTACTGATAATGGCATCGTGTTTTCCAGTTACATAAATATAATCTTCGCTATTTTTACATTTAGGGCGGCTTTTCATAATTTCTCCATTTATCATGTGTTTTTCTGTTTTTCTGAAATTCCAGCGGATTTTTCCGATATAGACAGGATTTTCTAACATATCTTTAATTGCAGCTGGTGACCAGTGTTCTGCTTTCCGGGGAGGGATGCCAAGACTGTCAAGATGCCTTGCTATTTTGGTAAACCCGTAACCTTTATTCAGGAATAAATGATACATTAGGCGGAGAGCTTCCGCTTCATGAGGTACAATCTGTAACGTGTGATATGCGTCTTTGCCGGTTCCGACGATTATTTTTTCATATCCATAAGGAGCAATAGATCCTATAAAATTGCCTTTCTTCACGGAGGCCTGGCGGCCACGGTTTAAGATTTTTTTTGTGTATTCTAAATAATCATTGCCGCGGGTCAGTTCCATCTCAAAAAATTTGCGGTCATACTCATTATTCAGATCATAAATTTTGGGAGGAGTAATTACGAGGGTGTTAGTGTAACGAAACGTATTAATGATTTTTCCACAGTCCTCTAAATCACCTCGGGAGAGACGCTGGGGTTCTACAACGATAACACCTTTCACGCGCCTGGTTTCTAACAGGGCGAGGAGCTGTTTCATAACAGGGCGGTCTGCAATCGTTTCACCGGAAACGACTTCCCGGAAAATCTGGTTTTCCGGAATGTCAAAACCTAATTCGTTTCTGGTATATTCCTGCAGGATCAACTCGTGTTTTGCTAAAACTTCTTCGACTGTCATATCTGGGTTGTCAGAACGGGATTTTCGTAAATATTCAATGATATCTGTGGATTGAAATCGCATAGCGGACCTCCGGTATTTTATTATGAACGGCAGTATCAATTATTGGTGTCGGAAGTTTCATGAGGGAAAGATCCATACATCTATGCTTTATTGCACCAGTTTTTTCATTTTTTCATATTCACCACACATACATTTAAAAGTTTCTTCATCCCCATTTCCGGAATCTGGATGATAAACCTTACATAATGCTTTGTAGCGTTTTTCTAACTTTTCCATACTGGTACACCCGGAAAAAAAGCTAGCAGTGGAGGTAGCTTGTTCTGTGGCTAAAATTTTTTCTGTCAGTTCCTCTATTTTCTGCTTATTGACGTCCAATCTTTTGATAAGTGGGACCATTTCATCGAAAATTTCCGGTGGGATTTGATTATTGTAAGTGCTTATTGTCTGAATAAGGCTATCTACATCAGACGTATATTGTTTGTAGGTGCTTAAAAGGAGATAGTCATCGCATTTGGAGATAACAGGATGTACTTTTTGCAGGAACGTATCAAGGGTTTTTATATGATGGAAAATTATGTTTAGGTATTTGGCATATTCCGCATTGGATTCATCTGAAGCTACGAAGCTTTTATTCTGAATATCGGAATACGCCTCCTGATAGCTTTTAATATATGAAAGATACTCGTTTTCGGAAAATTGTAATTCACGTCCCCATTCGTTCCATTCGATTCCTAGGCAGATAAAAATCACACATAAGCCTCCAACCATAGCCAATTCAGCAATAAAGTTCATTACTTCATAATATCCGCTATTCTGCAGATAAGACATAAGACTTAATGCTGATTTAGAATAAGTGAGATTTATCTCATAATTAAAATAATAAAATAACAGAAAAACGCTTGCTGCCAATGATATGAAAATGGAATATTTTAAGAATAATAAAATGCCTTTGTTTAAGGCTTTTAATAATATGTAAAAGGGGCAGGCAAATATTTTTATGTGCTTGGGGATAGTTGTTGTAAGGGAAGTTTCATAGCAGCAGCGGCTGAGGGATGTATACACGGAGTAAAATATGGTATAAACTTTGTTTAATGTTTGGATGATTAGCCGTCCGATTGATATTATAAAGCCGACTCCTGCTCTTGCTACTGTTCCTGTTAATCTGGTAAGTACAACTGTGAAAAATGGAACAATGGAAAATGCATAATCAAGCATTATGCCAATAACAATAATACCAATTAATATTATGAAGACCATCGGATATTCTTGATCCGAAGATCCTTTTATGAAATAAACAACCAAATCGAGAGCATAGATAAGGATAATAACTCCCCCCATGATTTTTATTTTTTCAAAAGCTTTGGCCAGCATTTTACAAATAACTCCCAAAAGCAGAAAAGGCAGTGCCAGAAGTGATAAAAAGTTTATTTTGATAATTCTTAAAGTATTCATTTTCTCGTATCCTCATTATGTCAGTTTTTTTATGTTTTATGAATCTTATGCGTTTTTAGTTTTCTTTTCTGTTTCATTTCTGGCATTTCAAGCAGTATAGTCCATGTGTTGCACAGAATTTGAGATTGTTTTTTTATATTCTTTTTCCGATTCATCAACCGTTTTTTGCTTTGGAACAGCGGTGGAAGCAGCGACAGTAAGATTATTCACAAAATGGTTAATCAGCATTTTCCGGGTATTTGGATCCAGGTCGAAGTATGTCTTTACAATCTGCAGTTCCAGCTCGGTTCCGCCGCGCTGCTTTACAAAATCATTCAGGATGAAAGTGTCTGGCCCAATAAACATTGGTTCATTTCCGTTTAAAAGCCAATCCTCATTTACAGAAAATTCCTTACAAATCAGCTTTATCAGCGATAATTTCTGGTCTGGGCGAGCAAGGGCGTTTAATTCGATGTTTTTTATTACAGAACGACTAACGCCAAGTTTATCTCCAAAGTCAGCTTGGGATAAATGAAGATAATTTTTCCGCAATTCCCGTATTCTCTCATAAATTTCCATTATAATTCCACCTCGCTTTTATGTAATGTGTAGTTTTACTATACAATTAGAAAACGGTTTAGTCAAGACAAATAAAACAGAGAATTTGAATAAAGAGATTGATAAGGACAAAAATAAAAATGTCAAAAATTACCTGTATTATTCCATATATATTAATTTATGATGTATATATGGCAAAGATATTATTAAAAGAAGTAATGAAAAAGAAAAGTTTAAAGATAGAGGGAATCATTAAAAACGTGTCACTTTCCAGGGCAACTGTATATAGAATTTTAAGTGGTGAAAAAGACCTCACATTAAGTGATTTAGAGCAGTTTGCAAAAGAATTAAAAGTTCCACTAGAAGATCTATACGCCTCAGAATATAGCAGGGAGAGTATGAGAAAAAAAGAGTCTCAATATTGAGACATTTATTGAAAAAAGCAGACGTAGTATTTATAATAATAAAAACTACACTTGCGGTAGTAGAAAACAAAAGAAAATGGAGAGAACTATGATAGGAATAAATGAATTGAAAGTAGCCATCCACAGAATGGTTGATGAAATTTCAGACGAGAGTATGTTGATTAAAATCTACACATTTATTAAGTATTTAAAATAGTGATAAGCTATATAATAGCTGTCAGATAATATGCGGGGGCAGGTTATTCTTGCCCCCGCATATTATCTGACAGCTTGTGTATAAAATCACGGAATAAATTTTTACTGCCCTCATCGAGTTTCCAATATTCTATTATGAGACTTCTGACAAAGACATCACCAGAAAGCATGGCAGCAGCTTTTGAATATTCGTCTTCTGCAAAATTAAGAAACATTTCCCCGTCTCCAGTGCGCAGCCACTCTTCACGCACATTAAATTCCCGACAAATAGAAAGTATCATTTGTTCAGTGACATTAACGACGCCGTTTTCAATTCTACTGATTGCAGAGCGAGTGACACCAAGGCGAGAACCAAACTTTTCTGCTGATAAATTCAATGAAGTGCGCAATTCTTTAATACGTTCATTCACTAAGTACACCCCCGTTTCTTTAAGTTTACTACTAGCATACATCAAAATGTAAACATACGCAACAAAAATATGAAAAAGTGTTGACAAAGGAAACTTACGCAACTATAATGGTAACATAAGCAACAAGGAAATAGAAAAATGAAAGGGGAAATTACAATGAAGACAGTAGAGGAAATCAGAAAAGAAATCTTTTCTTGTGAAACGGAAGAAGTAGCAAAAATTCTTGAAAATTTAGATGAAAATTCCATTGTGCTTGCAAGAACATATATGACCGCACTTGCCGATAGGCAGAAACTAGAAGAGGCAAAACTAGAAATGGCAACAGTATAAATTGGAAGGAAGTAGAAAAGGAAACATGATAGACAGGCGGTAATACATAAAATCAATAGAAAGAGGTGATGCAGGTGGAGTATACCGTAAAAGAAATAATATGTTCCGATGGTGGCAAAGCAATCGTACATATCCCAATCAGAACGGAAGAAGAGGAACGGAAACATCGGGAATGTATTGCTAAGGCGGGAGCAAACTTATTAAGAGCCGCTTTGGAGGCAGAAATGAATCAGCATGGAATGGAACAGACAAGGCAGGAGTAGCCGTTTTCTGGCTGCTCCTGTTTTATGGGAGAAACAGGGATTAATCCGAAAAGTGTTAGCATTGGAGGCCATACATGAAGAAAAACAGTTATGTCTATGACGACAGGGAGTTCCATTCGATAAGGGAGCTGGCAGAATATACCGGGATGAATGAAAAGACAATCACGGCGCGGCTGCGGAGGGGGATGACCATAGAGGAAACCTGCAGGCAGGAGGACTTCAGATGCGCCTACTATGAGGAGGGCGGCAGAAGCCAGTCCATCTCCCAGATATGCAGGGACCAGTCCCAAGATGAATGGCTGGTAAGGAACAGGCTGAAGTACGGCTATACGATGGATGACGCCTTACATAAGCCTAAGAAAGTGACAAAGCAGGGCACACCGATTGTCGTAGATGGCGTTTTATACCAATCCATTGCATCTGCGCTGAGGCAGTTTCATATGACAGAGAAAGAATCTACGGTAAGGAGGCGTTTAAAGGAAGGCATGGAGCCGGACAAGGCATTTTTCCTTCCTATAGGCGCTGGGCACTGGGAAATGATGAATGAAAATTGGAGGAAAGCACATGGAAAAGTATGAATTTACTGGGAGCACGAAGACTGTGGAGACGGCAGAGGGGGTGGTTACCCTGCGGCGGATACGCGCCGCCAGAACGTTTGAATATGAGGATCCATCCTACCATGACCGTTACCGGATAGAGAAAGGGGATATCGGAGGCTGGATAGAAAAAGAGGAAAACCTCTCCCA
>CANQUZ010000082.1 GCA_947627165.1 uncultured Roseburia sp. | reverse complement strand
CCCGTTTATGAGCAATCCGCTTACGATAGTAAGCTTTGAAGCACGTAGTGCGAGATTGCGAATGGCGTGGGCTGAACGGTTACATTTTCTTTCTTTTCAGCTATTCTCCTTTTTTTCCGCTTTCTTTTTTCCCCATTTCCTGGAGTCTTTTTTCTTTAAATTGCCACGGATGGCCGCGTCAAGTTTCCGGAAGCGTTCTTCCTGCGCCTCCTCCTGCTCACGCATAAGATAATTCATCTCCTTTAACACCTGCTCCCCCACATCCTCGCTGATACATTTGCTCAGTTCCTGATTATTTGCAGCCAGCGCCTTTCCTACAATCTGTGTCATGAGATCGGTAAACTGCGCCATTTTGTCCGTATTTTCCAAAATGCTCTGACGGGGTTCCGCCGCAGCCAGAGCGCCCGCCCCTGCCGCAGAGACTGCCTGCGGCGGCGAAAGGGCTTCCCCGCCTTTGGGCTGCGCCAAGGGGATCTGCCGCAGGTTGGGTTTGCCGCCCTCATCGCTTTCCTGCCATTCCGCCGCCGGTTCCCCATCCTGTCCGCCCAGAGAAGCGTTATGTACGATCATGCGGATTGCCTTCAACTGATAGCCCTGCTCCTTTAATTCTTTTATCTTCTGAAATTCCTGAATATTTTCTTTGGTGTAATATCGATGCCCCATCTCATTTCTTGGGATGTCCAACTCGAGTTCCTCTTCCCAGTAACGCAGCACATGGGACTCCACGTTGACAATATTTGCGGCGTCCGATATCATGTAACGTACTTTTTCCATGTTGATACTCACACCTTTCTTACCCTGCAAAAAATCACGCCACAAAGTGACGGGTTTTTATTTCGGAAAGGAACAGATTGTTCCTTTTCCCTAACCTACATTATAAGCAATGTTATTTCTCCCTACAACGAAAATCGCTCGCCTAATTACGACATAAAGCGGTGAAGCGGCAGGATTTCCTGTCGCTTCACCGCTTTGTTTGTCATTCCACTTCCCCTTCGCAATCATTTCTCCATATTCGCGAACTTCGTATACTGCGGCAGCCAGACTAAGTTCACGGTTCCAATGGGGCCGTTTCTCTGTTTTGCGATAATGATTTCGGAAATGCCCTTCATGTCCGAATCATGGTTATAATAATCGTCACGGTAAATAAACATCACCACGTCCGCATCCTGCTCGATGGCTCCCGATTCACGCAGGTCCGAGAGCATCGGGCGGTGGTCCGGACGCTGCTCTACGGCGCGGGAGAGCTGGGACAGCGCCACCACGGGGACAGACAGCTCCCTCGCCAAAGCCTTCAGGGAACGGGAAATCTCCGAAATCTCCTGCTGGCGGGATTCATTGCCCCGCGCGGAACCGGACATTAACTGCAGGTAATCAATGATGATTAGCTTTAAATCGTGCTCCAGCTTATATTTACGGCATTTGCTGCGCAGCTCGGAAATGGAAATCCCCGGCGTGTCGTCGATAATCAGTTTGGAATTTCCGATGATGCCTGCGCCCTCAATTAATTTTTCCCAGTCCGTGTCCGACAGGCTTCCCGTGCGGAGCGCCTGGGCGTCCACCCGTGCTTCCAGGGAGAAAAGGCGGTTGACCAACTGCTCTTTTGACATCTCAAGGGAAAAGATGGCGGTACACAAGTCTTCATGAAAAGCGACATACTGCGCGATGTTTAGGACAAATGCCGTCTTTCCCATGGAAGGGCGCGCTGCCACTAAGATCAGATCCGAAGGCTGCAGCCCCGCTGTCCGGTAATCCAAATCGATGAAGCCCGTCGGGATTCCCGTGACCGTTCCGGTGGTTTTTGCCGCATTTTCAATTTTCTCCAGCGCATCCATCACCACTTGCCGGATAGGCACATAATCGCCGTTGCTTCCCCTGGAGGAAAGGAGGTCAAAGACTTTTTTCTCCGTGAGATCCATCACCGTCTCGATGCTCTCCCTGCCTAAATAACACTCATTCTCAATCTCCTGGTTCAGCTTAATGAGCTGCCGCCGCAGGGCGTGCTCCCGGACAATCTGGGCATAGTATTTTACGTTTGTGGAGGTCGGCAATGTCGTCATGAGATCCCTGACAAACTCCAAACTGGCAATCTCCGCCGGGACGTCTTTCTCTTTTAACTTGTTCTGCAGGGTGACTAAATCCACCGGCAGCCCTTTATTGTACAATTCGATCATGGCGTCAAAGAGAATCCCATACTGCCTGTGGTAAAAATCTTCGCTGTTGAGCATTTCCATCGCTGTCAGAATGGCATCTTTATCCATAATCATGGAGCCAATCACAGACTTTTCCGCCTCTAAGTTGTTTGGCATAATCCGTTTGACTAACGCTTCCTCCATAGCATCCTCCTGGTATTTATGGCTTTAACGTGAAAAAATTGCCGCATCTCTGCAGCAAATCTTTTCAGCAACCCCTATTCTTCTACGACATGGACGGAAAATTTTCCGGTTACTTTCGGATGGAGTTTAATGGACACTTCCGTCACGCCAAAACTCCTGATGGGCTCCGGGAGCTGCATTTTCTTTTTATCCAGCTCCAGGCCAAGCTGCGCCTTTGCCGCAGCCGCAATCTCTTTGGTAGAGACAGAGCCGAATGTCCTGCCGCCCTCTCCCGCTTTCATCTTTACGGTCACTTTTTTGTCTTTTAACTCTTCCGCCAACGCCTCTGCCGCCTCATAATTTTCCTGCGCCACTTTCTCCGCATGGCGGTTTTGCAGCTTTAAGTCGTTTAAATTCTTCGGGGTCGCCTCCACACCTAATTTCTTTGGAAAAATCATGTTTCTGGCGTAGCCGTCGCTGACCTCTACAATCTCACCTTTTTTTCCCAGGGACTTTACATCCTGCAATAAAATGACTTTCATTCTTCGATATCTCCTTCTTTTAGCATTTCGTCAATCGTGTTCTCTAGCCTGCGCTTCGCCTCTGCCACCGTACAGCCGCTTAGCTGCGCTCCCGCTACGTTTAGGTGTCCGCCGCCGCCCATGCGCTCCATAATGAGCTGCACGTTAATCTCGTCAATGGACCTGGAGCTGACATATATCTTATTCTGATACTCCGTCAATACGAAGGACGCCTTGATCCCCACGATATTCAGCAGCTCGTTTGCCGCCTGCGCCCCCACAATGGTCGGGCTCTCCACCTTATCCGCCGGGCATATGGATATGGCAAAGGCTCCCCGGTATACTTCCGCATGGCGGATTGCCTCCGCGCGGGCTTTGTAGTCCTCCATGTCGTTCCGTAGCTTCTTGCGGACGCGGGTCACTTCCGCCCCGGCGCGCTTTAAGTACGCCGCCGCCTCAAAGGTGCGCACCCCCGTTTTGGTCATAAAGTTATTCGTGTCAATCAAAATCCCCGCGTAAATCGTGTCCGCCTCACAGGGCGCAAGGCGGATATTTTCCGGAAAGTACTGCAATACTTCCGCTATCATCTCGCAAGCGCTTGAAGCATAGGGTTCCACATAGGAGAGCACCGGGTTCACGATAACCTCGCTGCTCTGCCTGTGGTGGTCGAACACGCAAATGGTTTTGCTGCGCTTTAGCAGCTCCGGACACTCCGTGTAGCTGGGCCTGTTTACGTCCACCACGACCACCAGCGTGTTGTCATTGGTAATCAGCAGCGCCTCCTCGTTGCGGATAAATAAGTCTTCCGGATAGCCCTTCTCCTCGGTAAAGCATTCCACTAACGGGCGCAGGGAGGAAGTAATCTCATTCAATACAATCTGCGCTTTTTTTCCGAGGCTCCTTGCCGCGCAGTACACGCCAATCGCCGCCCCCAGCGAATCCACATCGCTGATGCTGTGCCCCATAATGACTACGTGTTCGCGGCTCTCAATCATCTCATGCAGCGCGTGTGCCTTCACCCTCGCCTTCACGCGGGTATTCCGCTCTACCTGCTGGGTTTTCCCGCCGTAGTAGGAGATTTCTTCCCCTTCCCTCACGACGACCTGATCTCCGCCCCTGCCCAGCGCAAGGTCAATGGACGCACGGGCGTACTCGTAATTCTGCGCATAGCTGACGCCGTTGGCGCCGATGCCGATGCTTAAAGTGACCGCCATCTCATTTCCGACTTTTACGGTCTTTACATCCTCGATTAAACTAAAGCGGTTTTCCCGCATCTGGGCTAAATATTTGTACTTGAAGACAACAAAGTATTTGTCCTTTTCGATTTTCCGCACCAATGCGTCAATCTCTGTAAAATAATTATTGACTTTCCGGTCAATCAGCGCCGCCAGGAGGGAACGCTTCACATCTTCAATACTGTCTAACGCCTCTTCATAATTGTCAATGTATACCAGCCCCGCCACCATCTTCTGGTCTTCTTTTTCCTGTATATAGTGCCTCAGCTCCGTCACGTCAAACAGGTAAATTGCCGTCAGGTATTCGCTACTATCCTCAATGGAAAGGATGCTGCTGTCCTCCATCATCTGCTCGAAGTAAATCCGTTTCAGGGAACAGCGGTAACAGCGCCCGTCTAAGGTTATGTCCGCCTCGCACTCCCCCTCGCTACGCTGCAGCAGCTCCTTGGTCAGCGCCGGAAAAATGCTGGTGATGGATTTATGGTAATGTTTGTTCTTTCCCGTAATTTTTGTAAATTGCTCATTCACCCACAATATCTTTGCATTAAAGTCCACCAGCGCATAGGGTATGGCAAATTCATTGAGAAGCTGTTTCTGCACGCTTCCGTACTGCGTGGCAAAATTGACCATCTCGCTCGTCAGCAGCGCCTTGCTGTGCCTCCCAAGAAACAGCATAATCAAAAAATAACAAAACACAAATGCGGAAAATAACAGCCCATCCGGGATCCCTTCCGCATAAATCGCAATATTAATCCCCACCAGAACGATTGTGAAAATCAGCGGCAGATAAAAATATGTACGAAGTTTTCCTTTTAATTTTATCTTGTTGCTTTTCATATCTCTCTCCTGAACCTGAAACCCCAAACGCTCCCTGCCTCTTCTCCTCATGTCGGACGCGCTTTGCAAAAGGTCATTTACTATGGATTATACCATTTTACCCTCACAATATAAAGTATTTTTCCGAAAAAAGCATCAGCCTCTCTCGCCTAACGTCAGGTAATCTCCCTTGTCCCAATCATCAATCAGGTTGTCCGACAAAATCCAAAGCCCCGCCTGGGCATCTATCTCCTCTAAAAAATCTTCCTCCCCGCTCTGATAGCCCTGCCCTTCCTGATAGCTGCATTTCTGATATCCGGTTTCCTGCATCCCGCCATAGACCGGGTATGCCATCTCGTGCCAGCCATTGGTCTTTGCATCGCAGATGAGAACAGGGGTACGGGCATTCCGAAAATCTCCAATCACCTGAAACGCGCTGCCCGCTTTCTCCAACGCCAATATACATTCCCCGTCGGAAGAGGTCGTAGTCTCCCCTATCGTGAGCGTCACGATTTCCTCCGTCCCGTCTTCGTTTAAATCTGTAAAATTATAGTAATACCTGGTTTCCGGCAAATATTCCTCCGGTATCTGGTAATAATCAATCAAAAATGACGCCAATTCCGGATATTCCTCGTCCGAGGAGTATTCTTCCCGCTTATCATAATTTAAGTCCCCGCTGTCCAGGGAAAAAATAGACTCCTTTTCCGTCGCTTCCTCCTGGGAATCCCCCGTTTCTCCGCATCCCGCCAAAAGCACCACAACCGAAGCCAACATTATCCGTTTATACCACTTCTGTTTCATATCCCCCTCCTATTGCCGCATTCTATGAAAAATCGCTTTTTTCCTGACTATGCTACCATATTATATGATTTTAAGCAAAAATCCAACCCATCTTGCATATTCTTCATAAATTCGTAACAGTTCAGCCCACGCCATTCCGAATCAAAAAAAAGACCGGTTATCCAAAGATAACCGATCTTAACATTCCTAATGCCTTCCGTGAATAAATTCGCAGTGAATAAATTCGTAGCGAATTTATTCGCTTGGAATTTTATTCGCTTGGAGTTTTTATTCACATACGTATGGCATCAATGCTACGTGGCGCGCTCTCTTAATTGCTGCGGTAAGCGCTCTCTGATGCTTTGCACAGTTTCCTGTGATGCGGCGTGGAAGGATTTTTCCTCTCTCAGAGATGTATCTCTTTAACTTATTGGTGTCCTTGTAATCAATGACATTATCTTTGCCACAGAATACACAAACTTTTTTTCTTCTATGCATTGGGCGTCTCTTTGCGGATGCGCCTTCTTTGTCTGCTGCTTTATTGAAAGCCATGATAATTACCTCCTGTTACGATTAATTGAATGGTAACTCTTCATCAATCCCATCCGGGATGTTCATAAATCCATCGCCTGCCGCGCTGCTGGGCGACGGCCGTTCCGCAGGCGTAAATCCTGCGTGCTCTCCAGAAGAGTTTTTACTCTCTGCAAACTCACATTCCTCTACAACAACGTCTGTGGTATATACCCGCTGGCCGTCCCTGTTGTTATAACTTCCCGTCTGAATCCGTCCGGTGATGACGATTTTGGTCCCTTTGCGGAGATACTTCTCTGCAAACTCCCCGAGACGTCCAAATGCCACACAGGGGATGAAGTCTGCGGTCTGCTGATCGCCGTCCCTCCGGAATCTCCTGTCAACTGCAATGGTATATCTTGCAACTGCGGTCGCCTGTTCCCCCTGAGAATAACGAACCTCAGGATCTCTTGTCAGGCGCCCCATAAGAATGACTTTGTTCATGTGATTTCCCTCTATTTCTCGTCTTTTCTAACGCATAAGAAACGAAGAACATGATCCATGATGCGGACATCGCGTTCCACTTCTGCCGGAGCACTGGAAGCTGCCTCAAACTGGATGAAGTAGTAATAAGCTTCTGACATTTTCTGGATTTCGTAAGCTAATTTTTTCTTTCCAGTCTCTTCCACTTCTGTCACCGTACCGCCGGCACGAGTAATATACTCTTTGGCTTTCTCAACGACAGCTGCTCTCGCATCGTCCTCGATCTTTGCGCTGACAACGAGCGCTAATTCATACTTGTTCATGCGAATTTCCTCCTTTTGGTCTCTGGCCCGCTGCTTTTTCCAATGAGCGAGCAAGGATATTTAATATATCACGAGTATTTACTCTAGCATGAAAAGCCAAGAATTTCAAGGTTTTTTTCTAATTTCTTTTGTATTTTTTTCCACTAACCTGCGGGTAAGCATAACCTGATGGCCGCATCCCAAGCATTTGAGCCTGAAATCCGCCCCCACCCGCAAAATTTCCCATTCACTGTTGCCGCAGGGATGCTGCTTCTTTAAACGGACGATATCCCCTACTTCATATTTATCCATGCCTGATTCTCCTAAATCTTTCCAAATACTTCCCCAAGTCCCCTTTGTATCAAAAGGTTTGCCCGGCTGTCCGCCGGAGTGGCGGACTTATTAATGAGGACTAACTTATCTCCCCTGTAGTAATCAATCAGCCCCGCCGCCGGATATACGGCCAGCGACGTGCCGCCGACAATCAGCATATCTGCATGGCTGATATAAAATACCGCCTCTTCCAGGGTCTTTTGGTTTAGCCCTTCCTCGTACAGAACCACATCCGGTTTTATAATGCCGCCGCATTCGTCGCAAAGCGGCGTTTTTGTCGCGGAATTTAAGATGTATTCCGCAGGAAAGCCTTTTGCACATTTTGTACAGTAATTTCTATGGACGCTGCCGTGCAGCTCCAGCACTTTTTTGCTTCCCGCCATCTGGTGCAGGCCGTCAATGTTCTGCGTGACGACCGCCCGCACCTTGCCCGCCTCCTCTAAGCGCGCCAACGTTTCATGGGTGATATTGGGCTTCGCGGTCAGGCAAAGCATTTTATCCCGATAAAACCGATAAAACTCTTCCGTATGCTTCTTGTAGAAAGAATGGCTTAAAATCGTCTCAGGAGGGTACTCATATTTCTGATGGTACAGGCCGTCTACACTGCGGAAATCCGGAATGCCGCTCTCGGTGGACACGCCCGCCCCTCCAAAAAACACAATATTGTCGCTTTCCTCCACCATCTTTGCAAATTTTTCTATCAGATCCATAGCTATTCCTCCCTCAAAATCCCAAACACGACGAACCGGGCGTCCTCAAACTCATAGCAGCAGGTGGAAAGCGTGAGGATCCGGTCCCCTTTTTCCGGGGATATCCCTGTCCGGATGGAGGACTTCCCGATCCGCCCCTCTGCCCAGTCCAATGCCTCTTCCTCCGTCTCAAAGTCCACGCGCCATGCGTCGTCCTCCACGGCTGCGGCGTAGGCGGCGAAGACTTCCACCCGGTAATCCGCCTCCGGCGTCATCAGGAGGAACTCCGGGTGTCTTTCATAATACTCCTGGTCCTCATATTCCGTCAAGGAGGCAAACATACTCCCGTTGCGGAGGTGGTGGCCGTAGAGGATGCTGTTGGGGTCGGAAAAGCCCCTGCTGTTGCGGTGGTCTAAGAAAATGCACCCCTCCATGTTGCGCTCCCCGTCAAACAGGTGGTCCAGGTAATACTCGTTGTCGTCGCCCCCCGCGACCGGGTAGTTGACTGCCGTGCCTTCCCCGTAAATCCACCCCACCACCTCGCTGTTCACTTCCTGCAGCGCCTGAAAGT
>CANQUZ010000081.1 GCA_947627165.1 uncultured Roseburia sp. | reverse complement strand
TGGTATAATAAGTTAAAGGCGGCGGATCGTGTTTGCCAGGCTGTAGTTCCCGGTTATTACTTGGTATGGTATAATAAGGAAGTCTTTCCAAACTCTGCTGAATTTGCTGTAGTTCCCGGTTATTACTTGGTATGGTATAATAAGTTAAAGGCGGCGGATCGTGTTTGCCAGGCTGTAGTTCCCGGTTATTACTTGGTATGGTATAATAAGGAAGTCTTTCCAAACTCTGCTGAATTTGCTGTAGTTCCCGGTTATTACTTGGTATGGTATAATAAGTTAAAGGCGGCGGATCGTGTTTGCCAGGCTGTAGTTCCCGGTTATTACTTGGTATGGTATAATAAAGAGTATTTAGATAAAAGACCATGGATGCTGTAGTTCCCGGTTATTACTTGGTATGGTATAATTGGGGCGGCCCCGTGTAGTTTACACTGTCAGCTGTAGTTCCCGGTTATTACTTGGTATGGTATAATATTCGACCCCCGGAAAAGCATATATTCCCCGCTGTAGTTCCCGGTTATTACTTGGTATGGTATAATTTGAGCGTGAAATACTTGCAGGGTGCAGGAGCTGTAGTTCCCGGTTATTACTTGGTATGGTATAATACATTCGCTATTTATTTAATCAAAACAGGAGCTGTAGTTCCCGGTTATTACTTGGTATGGTATAATTGCATCATCGCTTTATATTGCGCTCGGTTGGCTGTAGTTCCCGGTTATTACTTGGTATGGTATAATAAAGCCTAATCATTAACGGAAAGATCAATAGCTGTAGTTCCCGGTTATTACTTGGTATGGTATAATTCGTCATGCAATATAATTACGTCGTCCATGCTGTAGTTCCCGGTTATTACTTGGTATGGTATAATGAACAACTGGCTAAAGATGCACGGGTACCCGCTGTAGTTCCCGGTTATTACTTGGTATGGTATAATTTCAATCCTGATGCCGTGACAGTCGCAGAGGCTGTAGTTCCCGGTTATTACTTGGTATGGTATAATAGGGGAACGGAGACGGAGCGGCCGCCCTTGGCTGTAGTTCCCGGTTATTACTTGGTATGGTATAATTTAGCGAGGCAACACACGGAAAGCAGTCCGGCTGTAGTTCCCGGTTATTACTTGGTATGGTATAATAGTATCCTTGAACATACCCGTCAAACTTTGCTGTAGTTCCCGGTTATTACTTGGTATGGTATAATGTCTGAAAACTATTTGCGAAACAAGTAGTTGCTGTAGTTCCCGGTTATTACTTGGTATGGTATAATCTCATCGAGTATGAGTTCATTCATCGTAAGGCTGTAGTTCCCGGTTATTACTTGGTATGGTATAATAAAAAACAGGAGGGAACTCAGCATGGGCAGCTGTAGTTCCCGGTTATTACTTGGTATGGTATAATTGAATTTTTAAAATAGGCTTCATATGACAAGCTGTAGTTCCCGGTTATTACTTGGTATGGTATAATTGAAGTCCAGGGCATCCGGAAACACAATCCGCTGTAGTTCCCGGTTATTACTTGGTATGGTATAATCCGAAAACAGATTGGTTAAAACATAAGTTGCTGTAGTTCCCGGTTATTACTTGGTATGGTATAATGCCGGTGGGCGTAACTCTTTCAATATGAAGCTGTAGTTCCCGGTTATTACTTGGTATGGTATAATGGAAGTCCTGGGCCAGCAGCCTTTCCACGGCTGTAGTTCCCGGTTATTACTTGGTATGGTATAATACTGACAGCCAAAGCCTGTCAATCCGTTCTGCTGTAGTTCCCGGTTATTACTTGGTATGGTATAATTTATCAGAAAGAGACATGGGACGCTTTTTTGCTGTAGTTCCCGGTTATTACTTGGTATGGTATAATAACACAACCAATCGCGCACAAAATGACAATGCTGTAGTTCCCGGTTATTACTTGGTATGGTATAATAGCTTTATTAATACCATCACGAGAAGTACAGCTGTAGTTCCCGGTTATTACTTGGTATGGTATAATAGGGAACCAAAATCCCCGCATAACACTTGGTTATACGGGGATTTTTCTGTTCCAAAACACTTTGTTTTCCCGGCAAAAGGGACTCTCTTTTCTTCTTTTTTCAAAAAATATTTAACAATTCAACGGAAGCCGGCGTATCCTCAAACGTCTTTGTTCCTAACAGTACGTCAATAGATTCGTACTGTTTTTCTGTTAACGTCAGCAGGCGCACCGATCCTTTCTCCGGCAGATTCTGTTTCAAACGCTGCTGATGCATTGCCACGGAATCCGTGCCGTTACAGATTCTCGAATAGACCGACCACTGCATCATATGGTAGCCATCCTTTAATAAAAAATTCCGGAATTTAGCGGCTGCTTTTCTATCTTTTGCCGTTACTACCGGCAAATCAAAAAATACGAGCATTCTCATAAATTTATTCATAACTATGTACCTGCAGCTGTATCAATTCCGGCAGTTCTAGTTCCGTTCGTTTCTCCTGCAATGCGCTGCTATAACTTGCCGCCAGTTTATCAATACAGTTACTGACTATACGTTTTTCCCCTTTCACATCCATATCAAAGTTAATAATCCCAAACAATCCCCGCTTTCTTTCCGGAGACAGAACGGAATCCGCTTCCGCCATATCAAATTCCTGCAATACATATAAATCCACCAGAGGACGAAACGGCTCTATCATATCGTCTGCCAAATTAAACTGATTTAATTCACTGTGGTGGAAAATACCGATAGAAGGCTCTAACCCATAGCAGACGATGGAGCGTGCGATCAATCCCCGAATCACTGCATATCCATAATTCAAGGCAGAATTGATTACATGGTCATCTCCTCTTGAGAAACCAAGCCCATACATACAGCGGAAATAAAACGCCGCCGCTTTCGCTTCCACATTTGTTCGATCGCCGGACTTCACTTCCCTGCACATGGCAAGCAGCTCTTCCGCTCCATTCAGCCCCGATAATTTCAGGCACAGTGCCTGATTTCTAATCTTTTGCACAACAATCTGCTGCCACAAACGCTTCTGCAAAGGTTTTCCCGCCTCCATCTGATATTTTAAAATTTTAAAATGCCGGCTATGACGCACCATAGGGAGCAGAACTGCGTTGGGAAGGTGTTTTTCATCACAGACATATACTGCTATTCCCATCTCCGCGGCTTTTTGTAGGAAATAGGCGGAAAGCGTCACAGACTGGTTTTCAATCATAATGCAGTTGATGTCCTCTAAAGGAAACTGTACCTCTTCCTCTGCACCGATTACCAACTGCTGATTTTTAATTGACAGTTTTCGGCTGCCATCAATTTTAATATTCCGAAATCCCATATCCCCTCCTCTTCTGCTGACAGTCCAGTTCCCTCTGCAAAATCTAACGTGATGGCCAAGCACTAACATACATAACTGCTCCCATCTGCTGCAGCCGCCAAAAGACACGCTCCTCTTTCAGCTGCAATAACAGGATTGTCATGTAGCTGCTTAAGCATTTTATCAGGAAAATCCCATGCGTTTTTCCTGCTTCACGATCGACACATTTCCAAGGACATCTACCTGGCATTTTTCAAATACTTCAAGACTTTGGATGCCTACCCCACGAAATTGGAAACCACTGTCATTTGCAATTCCTGCGATACTTGCTGTAGCAATATCTGCCCCTGTATAGTAAGCATACATTTCGTTTTGCAGCATCTGTCCCCCACAAACCAGATTGGTTTTTACCCCTTTGCTGCTCTTAATGTGTATCAAATCTCTGGAGTACAGACTAAACACAAAATCCTTATCCTCCATGACTCTCCATTCATGATAAGGCTTATGGGCTGTTGCCGCCTTATTCGGCAGCACTTTTTTCACTGCGTCTGCGGTATAAATCGGCACAAAGTAATATTTGCCATCTTTGCGGAACACATCGATGCGGATCATTGAACCATTTTCGGCGATGCCCTCTCCGCCATTGACCAAGACGCCTGATGTCAATTTCTTTTGTATCTTAACCTTTTTGACCACAGGCCCCTCCGTTCCATCCGCCCTGGGTTTATGGAACTCTTTTGCAAACGCTTTTTTTCCGTCATTTCCAAATAATTCCAGCTGTCGTTTTAAGGCATTATACAAAAGACAGTCGCTTTCCTTATTGTAATAGCCCTCTATCTCCCCTTCTTTATTTAACTTTAAGTCTGTCAATGAAGTCTTGGTAATGACTACTCCTTCCTGCTGAAAATGCCTTGGGCTTCGGATCGTATCTGCATGAGCCGCTCCAGTCACCTTATGATTCGGCATTCTTGAGACAAAGATCGGATGGAGGTTCTCATAAATATATTCTGGATAATCTATCTCTGACGCCACATCCCTATGCGTGTCCAAATAGTTTTTCGGGTCGTCTCCCCTTCTCACTTCCAGCTCGGTTTTAAAGGAACTCCAGGGCAGCGGGATTCTGACGCCAAATTTGTCATCCCACTCATCCCTGCTCATTTCCCGGCAGTCAAAAATCTCACCTGTCTCCTCATCTACATACCGGTATCCTCTTGTATAGCGCAGTTCTCTGCCTTTCGTATAACGCGAAATTTTCTGTATCATGCCATCGGTACAGCAGGCAATCACTACCGCATCCATGGCGTGGTGGATATCCGTCTCACGGTTTTTCTGGGACATCCCCCAGCGTTTCCTGAGATACGCCGTAATAGCTCCGTTGACGGCGCGCACCTGTTTCTTTTTGCCCTCTACGGAAAGAGGCGCTAATTCCAAATTTTGACGGATCAGATTATAAACCACTGTCGTAATATATTTCGTGTCATTGAGGTTCCGTTCTTTAAATTCTTTTCGCTCCTCCAGGGTGAAATGCTTTTTCAACAGCTTCTGCTGCTTTTTATAATCGCGGATGGTCGTGTTGACGCGGATATTAAATGCTTTCCACCGTTCTTCATTCGCTCCGAAATACTCGTATGGCGTGCGGTTTCCCTTCTGCTGATTCTCCTCAGCCCCCACCAGCGCTTTATTGGTATAGCTGTCGTCAAATGTAATACTGTAAGGCAGGATATGGTCTATCTCATAACCGCCGTGGGAAAATAGTTGATCCAGAGGTATCACTTTTCCGGAATACAGGCATCTTCCGTCCTGCTCTTCCCAGAGACGGTATTTTAGGATATCCTGCCCATTGGGATTTGAAATCCCTAATTCCTTTATCTTCTCTTTTACTTTTTCATTTGCCTCGCCCCGCTCTTTGGTGGCATTCTCCAATTTTTTTCTATCATCAAAATTCTTTGCCATCTCTCTGGCCAGCTCAATGTGGACCGCCTGGGGACTGCCATATCTGCGGATGACGGCATTGATGACTTTCACTGTCTGGGACACCGAACGTCTGACCACCGGATTGGTAATCTCCGCTAATGCTTCATTCACAGTTTCTCCCTTTAGCAATGTTTGTTTTGCCCCTGTGCTGTCAGCCTTAAAATCATATCCCGCTTCTATACACGCTTTGTCATAGGTCATTCCCTGCTCCAAATAAGGAGTGATGTTTCTCATCGCTTTTATGGAAAGATGCTGAAACTTGCCCGGATTACAGCCTAACAGACCGTCAATTTCCTCTTTTTCCAGGCCAAGCTTTTGCAGCTGCTCTGTCCTGCTATCGTCATTTTTAAAATAAGTCAGGATCCTGCCTGTTTCGTCTAAAAGATCCCTTTGCTCCGACGCTTCCATTTGGGACAGACGGCTGCCCAGCACTTTTTTATATTCATGGTAACAGGGCATACTGATAAACTTTGCTTTTTCTGTCTCTTTTAACGGATCCCCTGCATCCCCGCTTTTTTTGCTGCGATAATTTAGATTGTAAAACCGGGTGTCTACGCCCAGATTTAATTTTTTACGAACCGCCGCATAAGTGATTTCCCGCTGGCTATGCAGCATATCGATCAAAGTCTTCCGCTCCTCTTCGGTGAAATTCCGTATCTCCCCATCCACATTGACCAGTCTGGTATGGCTGATTTTCTGTAGCGCCACAAAATATTCCGCCGTGTAGGTTCCCTTTGCCCCGCGGATTTCCTCCTGTTCAAAGGTACACTTCCCCACGCGCCCTTCAAACCCATTGAAGGCATAGGGGCTTGGCGTCCCATCTGGCTGATCCCCCGGCCCTAAATCGAAAGAACGCTGGCTTTCCATAATTCCAAGGTATTTTTCTTCCAATCGTTCCGTGGCTGTTTCATTGCCAAGGGCGCGCTGGGCGGAAAAAATGGCGTGCACTTCCTCCACCAACATGGAGCGCAGAATGGTGTGGCGGTAGTTTCCCGCCTTATTTCTCGGCGCAAGCACATATCCTCTCTCTACCCACGGACAGCTGACCCGAAATTCTTCATCGAAATACATCATTTCCCCAACCGTGCGATAGCCTTTTTCTTCCATCCGCCGCTTATTCTCGCCGGTAGCCTGTAAAATCAGTCCGCCCTCTTTATCCCCGGCAGTCTCTGACTTTCTGGTAGAACGGAACCCGCGGTGTTTTGCAATATGAAGAAGAACCTGCGCCAGTTCTTCCCCCGTCAGCTTTCTGTCCAACGCTTCATAACGCAGCTGATACACATCCTTTAAGCGGCCAGAGTGGTACCGCTCCATGAATGGTTCTATCTCAATGATTCCCTCCTGCGAAAACAGCCATCGAATACGCTCTAAGCGGTGCTTTCTTCTCCGCAGCCTGCGCCTGACAGTTCTCGCATCCCGCCTCGGCGCCGCTAAGGATTCTCCCGTCTTAGGCTGCTCCGCCTTATCGAAAATCCGCACGCCAAGATCTACAATATGGATCGGCTCCCCTGCGCTGTTGTTCTGCAATACCGCCCATCCTACGGAAGCAATCCCAATATCCAGTCCCAGTCTGTAATCTAGTTTCTCATCCATCGTTTCTCCTATTCTGCCGCCATCAGGCGGACTTTCTATAAAAGATAATCCCATTCCGAAGAATGGGATTAGAGCTTTTAGGTGTTCTACCTTACTGTAGAAACCTGTTATTACTTGGTATGATATAATTCTTCTTAATTTTACGCCAAACCTTTACATTTGTAAAGAGTTTTCCTGATTTTTTTACACATTTTCCCACTTTTCTATATTTTTATGGCAACGTCTTATCCGGTGCAAACCTTTCCACTAATGTCATTAAATTTGCTGTTTTATTTTCATAAAACAAATCATCCCCGTCTGCCTTACGAATAATCAACCTCTCATACAGCTCTTCTACACCGCCCCTGACATATGCATCAAACATCTGCTGATACCGCTCAAATTCTTCTTTTGTCTCAGCCCCACGAAATGCCGCCTTTACCGTCTGTTCCTGTGATAGCTTTTCCGCAGGCTCCAATATCATCATCATCTGCATAATAAAATCCAGGTCTTCTTTTACCTGTAACATCTGCTGCAAAAATACTGTCTTTGTCTCGACAGGTGCATAATCCTCTGCCGCCTTTCGATTCATCCGAAATCCAATGATAGCAGCAAGCGGAATAATATCCACCAGGCGCTTAAAATATGTATGTTCGTAATCATTTAAATAGCACAATTCGCTAACCATCTTCGCATGCTTTCCCCGAAACTTATACTCTGACTTAAAGAACTCATAACTTGCCATTATTCCACTCCCCCTGTTTTCCGGATAGAAGCATATGACTCCTCGGCCTCCTTATCAATGCAGTAAGACGCTCCGACATATGCATCTAACTTTGTATACTCCCAATCTTTGCGCAGCATAAAAATAATGACCTGTTCTGATACTTTAGGAAGAACATTTGCTATCAGCTTAATATTTTCATCCCCAAGTTTTGAAAATGGTCCGTCTAACACGATTGGCAATGTGTCACTTGCCACCTGCCCTTCCCTCTTTGCCTTACTTTTTCTGCTATACTCCATAATCGTTACAATAAAAGCAAAATTGCGCGCTATCTTCTCGCCCTCAGACAAATTCTTTTCCTCCCGATATCCATTTTCTGTCTGATAGGACATCTGGATATTATATTGCCGGTCCAACTCTATTTTTTTATCTTTTGCATTGAACATGCAGCTAAAGTTCTTTTGAATCTGCTGGTTAAGCTCAAGAAAAATTTTCTGCTCCTTTTCTGTAAAATCCTGACGTAATCGTTCATATATTGCTTCTGCCATTTCCACACGTTCACGCCACTTTTTATTTTCCTCACTCAAAGCTTCCTGCGTCTGCATCTCCAGCTCAATGTGCTCTATCTGCCTTTGATAGGATTCCATCTGCCCTTTCAATTCGCCTTTCTGACGTGCAAACCGCGCCTGTTCCTCTTTGTAATAACGAATTTTCCGGCGCATTTCCCCAAAGTCAATCTGCGCATCCATCTGCCGCTCCAATTCAGCAAGGTCATTACAAGTATTCTCATACTCCCGTACTGCTGTATCCACCCGCTCCGCTTCCTGCAAAAATTCTGCTTTCGCATCTATACTACGGTTACTCCAACGCTTTGCCGTTTTTTCAAATTCCCCCAACAGAGAACCAATATCCGCAGGAGGAAGATAATTTCTCTGTTCCAGCAGACACGTAAGCTCCGGTGAATCCGGCAAAATCTTTGTACCACATATACACTTTCCCGTTCTTAATATGTAATCAATGCTTG
>CANQUZ010000080.1 GCA_947627165.1 uncultured Roseburia sp. | reverse complement strand
ACTATGTTCCGATACGGCCGGAGCTTCCGCCGGAAGAAAGCGTCCGGCGGCGAAGCGAAGCGGAAGCGGCGGTGGAAAACGAAAAGACTTATAACGCGACGACCGGCTCCCATTCCGGCGCCTACGGCAGGCAGGAAATAAAGGATGAGGTGACCAAAGGGCAGATTGATAAAATCCTGCAGGAAAAGTCAGAGAGCCTCCGGCAGCTGATTGATGAGAGCAAATAGCAGAGGGACCAAACGAAGTTTTCGGCATATGATAGCATAAGGGTAGAAAACAGGGGATAACAATGTCGGAAGTGATTCTGCGCAAATACCATGGTCTTGGAAACGATTATCTAATTTACGATCCGAATATCAACGCCGTCAAATTGCAGGAAAGGTTTGTGAAACTGCTCTGCAAACGGAATATCGGCGTGGGGGCGGACGGGGTGCTCTATGGGCCGCTCCAAAATGGCAGCGAGATAAAGGTGCGGATTTTTAACCCCGATGGGAGCGAAGCGGAGAAAAGCGGCAATGGAATCCGGATTTTTTCCAGATATTTAAAGGATTTGGGGTATGTAAAAGGGGATACGTATGAACTGACCACCCATGCGGGAAAGACAAAAGTGACTTTTTTAGACGATGAGGGAAGCCGGATGCGCGTGGATATGGGGTATGCGGAGTTTCAGGCGCAAAAGATACCGGCGGTGGGATTTGGAGAGGAAATCATGAATGAGGCAATCTTTTTCTGTGACAACTTCTACAACGCCACCTGCGTCTCCATGGGAAATCCCAACTGCGTCATTATGTTAGAGGAAGTCAGTCCCAAAAAGGCGATGCAGCTGGGCCCATATGTGGAAAATTCCAAATATTTTCCCAACCGGACCAATATGCAGCTCTGCCAGGTGCTAGACAGGAACAACATACAGATTGAGATTTACGAGCGGGGAGCGGGATATACCCACGCTTCCGGTTCGGGGGCCTGCGCAGCGGCAGCAGCTTCCCATCGGCTGGGGCTTGTGGACGATACCGTGACTGTGCATATGAAAGGCGGAGAACTGCTGATTGAATTTGCCCAGGACGGCAGGATTTCCATGACGGGCCCCGTAGAATATGTTGGGAAAATTACGTTAGAAGAGAATTTTTTTGCATAACGGCACAAAAGGAAAGGCTGCTTTTTTGCAGAGGATTTCCTGCTCCGAAAAAGATTCTTAGAAAGCGCAGACACGCTGTTTTTTTGTGTGCCGCGCTTTTATTCATGGCAATCAAAAAGGGTAACAGAGACTCCAAAACCTTTGACAATTTTGGAATGTGCGGATAGAATAGAAAAAGCGGCGTAACGGAGCCCCTGGGCAGTTACAAGGCAGTATGGTGTTAGGAAAGGAAATTCTGGTTATGAAAAAAATATTAGATTTGATTAGCGGGGAAGTGGCGGCGGCATTTGCAGCCTGCGGTTATGATGCGGAATATGGAAAAGTCACGCTGTCTAACAGGCCGGATTTGTGCGAATATCAGTGCAACGGCGCTATGGCGGCGGCAAAGGAGTATAAGACAGCCCCGTTCATGATTGCAGACCGCATCGTGGAAAAGCTGTCGGGCAATCCCATGTTTTCCATGGCGGAATCCGTAAAACCCGGTTTTATCAATCTGAAACTGGAGGGCGCGTACTTAGCGGACTATTTGGAGCAGATGCAGGCGGACACAGGCCGTTTCGGATGTGAGAAAGTAAAGGAGCCGAAAGTCATCATGATCGACTACGGCGGACCGAATGTGGCAAAGCCGCTTCATGTAGGGCATCTCCGCTCCGCAATCATCGGGGAGAGCGTTAAGCGCATCGGCAGATTTATGGGGCATACGATGATTGGCGACGTTCATCTGGGGGACTGGGGGCTGCAGATGGGGCTGATTATCACCGAATTAAAACTCCGGCAGCCAGAGCTTCCTTATTTTGAGGAAGCATACGAGGGGGCGTATCCGGAAGAGCCACCGTTTACCATCTCCGAATTAGAAGAAATTTACCCTGCGGCAAGCGCAAAATCCAAAGAGGATGAGGCATACAAGGAAGCGGCGATGCAGGCGACGTTTGAACTGCAGCAGGGAAGAAAGGGATATCAGGCGCTGCTGTCCCATATTTTGTCAGTGTCTGTTTCTGATTTAAAGCAAAATTATGAGAATTTGGTATCCTTTGACCTCTGGAAGGGAGAATCGGATGCCCAGCCCTACATCCCGGAAATGGTGCAGAAGATGAAAGAAGAAGGATTTGCCTATGTCAGCGACGGAACGCTGGTAGTGGACGTCAAAGAGGAGACAGACACCAAAGAGATTCCGCCCTGCATGATTCTAAAATCCGACGGCGCCTCTCTCTATAGCACCACCGACTTAGCCACCCTCGTATGGCGTATGCAGGATTATCAGCCGGATGAGATTATCTATGTGGTGGACAAGCGACAGGAGCTGCACTTCATCCAGGTATTCCGCTGCGCAAGGAAGACCGGGCTGGTAAAGCCGGAAACGGAACTGAAATTTTTAGGCTTCGGCACGATGAACGGCAAGGACGGGAAGCCCTTTAAGACCCGCGAAGGCGGCGTGATGCGGTTAGAACATCTGATAAGCGGGATTAACGCCGAGATGTATAAGAAAATCACCGAGAACCAGAACGCCAAAGAAAATCTGGGCATAAGCCCGGAGGAGGCCGAAGAGACTGCAAAAACCGTGGCGCTTGCGGCGATTAAATACGGCGATTTGTCCAACCAGGCAGGCAAAGATTATATTTTTGATGTGGACAGGTTCACTTCCTTTGAGGGGAACACCGGTCCCTATATCCTCTATACCATTGTCCGCATAAAATCCATCTTAAAGAAATACTACGGCATGGGGAACCAAATCCAGGAGGCTCCGATTTTGGCGGCGCACAGTGAGAGTGAGAAGAACCTGATGCTGGAATTATCAAAATTCAACGCCACGATGGAAACTGCGTTTGAGGAGACGGCGCCCCATAAAGTGTGTTCCTACATTTACGAACTCGCCAATGCCTTTAACAGTTTTTACCATGCAAACAAGATTATGGCGGAAGAGGATGAGAATGTCCGGAAATCCTATATCCGGCTGTTGGAGCTGACAAAATCCATCCTGGAGACCTGCATCGACGTATTAGGGTTTTCAGCGCCGGAACGTATGTAATAAGCGAGAAGCACAAAAGAACAGGAAGATTTTCGCAAAGAGAATCCGCCTGTTCTTTTTTTGTCATAAAAGCGGACAGGTTTCATAGAATAGAGCATGGGGAAGAGGAAGGAGGCGTCAGAATGTATGAAATCAGTCAGTTTTTTCCCGTACATATACGGCAGGATATCAGGAAAATGCCCGCGCAGGGGTTAGAGGAGATTCGGATCCGCGTCGGGCAGCCGATCGAATTTTACTATGGCCAGGGCAGCCGGGGGCTTTTGGTAGAAAAGGAAAACGGAGAAACGGAGCTTTACCGGGCAACGGGGGAAGACGCAGCGGAAATCTTAGACTATATCAGCAGTTATTCCATCTATGCGTTCCAGGAGGAAGTCCGGCAGGGATATATCACGGTAGAGGGCGGGTATCGAATCGGGGTAGTCGGACAGGCAGTGACAGAGCAGGGGAAAATCACGGGAATGCACCATATTTCATTTTTTAATTTCCGGATTGCCCGGGAAAAAATAGGGTGCGCAAACGAAGTGCTTCCCTATCTGCGGTTTCAGGACAGTATCTATAATACCCTGTTCCTCTCTGCCCCAGGAGCCGGGAAGACGACCTACTTAAGGGACTGCATAAGGCTTCTCTCGGAAGGGGAAAAGGGCAGGGCGGGATTAAAAGTCTGCGTGGTAGATGAACGCTCTGAAATAGGAGCGTGCCGCATGGGGATTCCCCAAAACCATTTGGGGCCGCGGACTGACGTGTTGGACGGATGCAGGAAGCCGGAAGGGATGTTGTTGGTATTGCGTTCCATGTCGCCGGAGGTGATTGCCGTGGATGAATTGGGGACCGAGGAAGATTTCCTTGCCGTGGAGCAGGCAGTCTGCTCCGGGAGCAAAGTATTGGGGACCATCCATGCGGGGGAGCTGCAGGAATTGCAGGAAAAACCCCATTTAAGGAATTGGATGGAACGGCAGTTGTTCCAGAGGTTTGTGCTGATACAGCGGCAGGAGGGCGGAGCGCGGGAAATCCATATTTTTGACGCCGGGATGAGGAAACTATGCTAAAGCTGGTGGGAGGGGCACTGATTGGGGCGGCAAGCGTAGGGCTTGCCCTAAATTTGGGGGCAGAGCTGAAGGAGCACTTACGCCTGCTTTATGAAATACGCCAGATGCTGGTGGATATTTTTCAGGAAGCCCAATACAGCCTTTTGCCTATGGAGAAGATTTTAAGATCCGGAACGGTTCTCCGGGATGAGCGGCTTGCGGACATCTGCGCAAGGCTGGGAAATCTCCTTGCAGAGAAAAACGGAGAGGGGGGAGAGGCGTTGTGGAGACAGGTCTTTCATGATTCCAGAAGGGCGCTGGGCCTGAACGAGGCGGAGGCGGAAATCCTGGAAAATGCCGGAAAAGCCTTCTTTGGAAAAAACACAAAAGAGAACGGCAGAAATTTGTCCTTGTATTTAGAACGGTTAGATTATGTCATAGAACATACCAGAAGCGGGCAGAAGGAAAAACAGCGGGTACTTCAGACGGTGAGCATCCTGGGCGGTTTCATGCTGATTATCCTGCTGATATAGTCTGTGCCATAGAAAGGGTAGGCAGAAATGAGCGTAAATCTGATATTTAAAATTGCAGCGGTGGGAATCTTAGTGACAGTCATCAGCCAGGTGTTAAAGCACAGCGGCAGGGAGGAACATGCTTTTTTGACAAGCCTTGCAGGATTGATTATCGTTCTGTTCTGGATTGTACCCTATATTTATGAGCTTTTTGAAACAATGCAGACCTTATTTGCATTGTAGCAGACACGCTTCTGGCGGTAGAAATGAGGATTAAGAATGGATATCTTACGGATTGCGGTTCTGGGGATTGCAGGGGTTTTGATGGCGCTTCCGCTGCGAAAGGAAAAGGCGGAGTACAGCGCATTTATCTGCATGGCAGTCTGCACCTGCATCTTTCTCTTTGTCATCACAAAGGTGGAAACGGTGCTTGCCTTCGTAAAACGCTTGGAAACGTTCGTCTCGATTGATAGCGCCTACCTTGCGCTGGTGATAAAAATGGTGGGGATTACTTATGTGGCGGAATTTGCCATCAATGTCTGCCGGGACGCCGGTTATGGGGCTATCGGGAACCAGATTGAAATCTTTGCGAAAATGTCTATCTTAGTGGTAAGCATTCCCGTACTGACCGCTTTTTTAGAAACCATAGGGAGTTTTATATGAAAAAAGAAAAATGGCTTGCGGCGGCTATCCTGTGCCTGTTTTGCCTCTGCCATTCTGTCCCCCTTTTGGCGTACCAGGCCGGGGAGGAGGGGGATGACGTTTTAGGGGAAATGATAGAGCGCATCGATTTTTCGGAATTGGACGATTTTTTAGAGGCGGAACATTTTGGCCTGGAAGAAAAACAGAGCTTTTCGGATTTGGTTATGCAGCTGTTAGGGCAGGGGCTGGCCGGTTTTGATTACAGCCGGATAGCCGGGTGGATAAAAGACGCCCTGTTTTACGAAATAAACCAAAACCGCATACTTTTGGTGGAGGCAGTGCTCTTAGCAGCGTCATTTTCAATATTGAAAAATTTTGCCGGCGCCTTTGCCTCGTCCTACATTTCAGATTTGTGTTTTTTGCTGGTCTATTGCGTCATGGCGGTGATGCTGATGAAGTCATTCCATCCGCTGCAGGAAATTGCATCCAAAGCCCTGACCGACAGCGTGGACTTTATGAAAATACTAATCCCCACCTTTTGCATCACAATGGTGTTTTCGGCGGGGGCCAACAGTTCTGCGGGCTTTTATCAGACGGCGTTTTTTGTCATTTACCTGATACAGTGGCTGTTCTTAAACCTATTGATCCCCATCATCCACATTTATGTGTTGTTGGAGCTGCTGAACCATTTCTTTGAGGACGAAAAGCTGGCGAACCTGACAGAGCTGCTGAAAGGCGCCGTCGTCTGGGCAATGAAAATAGCGGGGATGGCCGTCTTAGGACTCAATGTAGTCCAGGGGCTTTTAAATCCTGCCAAAGACCGCCTGTTAAACGGCACAGTGGGGAAGGCGGCTTCTATGATACCGGGCGTCGGAAATGTCATAAACGGCATGACGGAACTGCTGCTCGGCTCTGGAATTGCAATCAAAAATTGCGTTGGGGCGGCGGCGCTGATGATACTGGTGCTGATCAGCCTGCTCCCTATGGTGAAAATCATCTGTATGTCAGCCTGCTACAAACTTGCGGCGGCAGCGGCGGAGCCGGTCACGGACAAACGCATCGCAGGATGCTTAAAAGGAATGGCCGAGGGCGCCGTCCTGTATGTAAAACTCATGAGCTGCTGCATGGTATTATTTTTTCTCACCGTCGCCCTTGCCACAGCAGTTTCCGGATTTCTTTATTAGAGAGGGGCTATGACAGACTTTATTTTATATGTGCGAAATTTTTTTGTGCTTGCCGTCCTCCTGTTGCTGCTGCAGCAGCTGGCGCCGGGGAAGGAATTGAAAAAATACATCCGCTTTTTTTCCCAGCTGCTGCTGACACTTGGATTTTTATCTCCGGTGTTATCTTTCTTTGCGGACAGTGAGGATGTCTTAAAAAAAATAGAATATGAGGCGTTCGCCGAAAACGTGGCGGAAATTTCAAGAGATGCGGAAAGGCTGGAGTATGTGCAGCAAGATTACTATCTGGAAAAATACGAGGAGGCGGTGAGGAATGACGTGCACCGGATTGCGGAAACCTTCGCAGACCCTTATGGGCTTTGCGTCAGGGAGGCAGACGTGGAATTAAGCGGAGACTACAGGGTGGAAGAAATGGAGGTAACGCTGGCAAAAAAAGAGGGAGGCGACATCAGGACCGCTTCCGAAAAGCCCTGGGGCGACGGTGGGGAAGACGCCAAGGCAGTTTGTGAAACATTAAAAGCGGAATTAGAATCTTACTATCAGTTAGAGGGGGGAGAGGCATATGTCTGGTACGCAGGAGAGTGAGCCGATGAAAGGTTGGGGAGAGAGAATCAGCGGGATGCTTCAGGGAAAACCGTGGAGGAAATTCAAAAAAACGGACTGGGCAGTCCTGGCTCTGGCAGGCGTCCTTCTGATGATACTTGCCATGCCCACAGGGGGGAAGGAACCAAAGAAGGAACTGGCCCCTGTGGCGGAAACAAGGGAAGAGATAAAAAACGGGCAAGAGGACGATTACATCAGCTTGCTGGAGAAGAGATTGGAAGAGGTGCTCTCACAGATGGAAGGCGTGGGAAAAGCCGCCGTCATGATTACAGCGGCGGACAATGGGACCAATGTGGTAGAAAAGGACATTGTCGAAACAAGCGTCGCAACTACGGAAAACGACAGCGGCGGAGGAAGCCGCGCCATAAAAGAACAGCGGAAAGAGGGAGCTACGATTTATGTAGAAAACGGGCAGGAAAAAACGCCTTATGTACAGAAGGAAACCCTGCCCGCCATCGAGGGAATCGTGGTAGTGGCAGAGGGAGGGGGAGATATCAAAATAGTTTCTGACATATCAGAGACAATCCAGGCATTATTTCCGATTGAGGCACATAGAATTAAGGTAGTAAAGATGAGTTCTAAGGAGGGATAACCGTGAAGAAAATATTCCGGAAGAATCAGTTAGTCATTACGGCGCTTGCACTTATGATTGCGGTAGCTGGGTATTTCAGTTACATGAATAATAATATCGACGACTCAACGGCGGCTGCAGAAGCAAGTGCCAATGCGGATTTGCTCAAGGAGGAATACGAGATTTCCGATGAAGATTCCGCCATCCTGGGGGAAATTTTTACGGATGAGGGAACCGGGGAGGAATTGGCGGAAGCAGAAAGCACAGAGACGGCAGCGGCGGAGGCCGGTACAGAGCCATCCGGCGACGATACGGCCCAAGCCGGGGATATGGCAACTGGGGAAGAAATGGCGGCCGCGAATGCGGAGAGCGTGGAGAATCCGGGGGAGACGATTCTTACCAGCTCCTCCGTCGCCAATTTAGATTATGCCGCAGAAATGAAATTGAACAGGGAGCAGGTGCGCTCAAAAAATAAAGAAGCGCTGGTAGAGATTGTCAATAATGCCTCCCTTGCCGATAACCTTAAGCAAGATGCGGTAAATAAAATGGTGGCGATGACAGATATGGCGGAGCGGGAAGCGGCGGCGGAGATGCTGTTAGAGGCAAAAGGTTTTACAGACGTTGTCGTAAGCATCACGGACGACAGCTGCGACGTCGTCTTAAATATGGGCGAAGTAACAGATTCCAAACGCGCCCAGGTGGAGGACATCGTGAAAAGAAAGACGAACGTATCTGCAGAAAATATCATTATCACGCCGATAGTAGTGACAGACGCCGAATAGGCGTCTGTTTTTCTGCCGTGTTTCCGTAACAGTTCAGCCCACGCCATTCGTAATCCCGCACTACGTGCTTCAAAATTGCTCATGAACGGGCGTTCTGCTCATAAGCAGTCTCGTA
>CANQUZ010000079.1 GCA_947627165.1 uncultured Roseburia sp. | reverse complement strand
CACGTAGTGCGGGATTGCGAATGGCGTGGGCTGAACTGTTACCTTTTCATGGATTTCCGTTTTTGTATTTTTTAAATTTCTCTTACGACATGGCGGTTTACATGGCAACAGATATTGACTGCCACCGGAAGCCCTGCAATATGGGTGGGATAGGTGTTGATATTGACTGCAAGCGCCGTGGTGGTTCCTCCCAGTCCTCCCGGCCCAATGCCAAGCTGATTGATTTTTTCCAGCATTTCCTCTTCCATTTCCCTGACGTAGGGGATGTCTGAACGCTCATTTACAGAACGCGTCAGCGCTTTTTTTGCAAGAATGGCGCACTTTTCAAAGGTTCCCCCTATGCCGACTCCCACCACCATCGGAGGGCAGGCGTTTGGGCCTGCGTCTTTGACTGCGGTAAGAATCGCATTTTTGACGCCTTCCATTCCATCGGCTGGCTTTAACATAAAGATACGGCTCATATTTTCGCTGCCAAATCCCTTAGGAGCCATGGTGATTTTTACTTTGTCTCCCGGAACAATCGTGTAATGTATGACTGCCGGCGTGTTATCTTTTGTATTTTCGCGGATTAATGGGTCTTTGACTACTGATTTGCGCAAGTACCCTTCGGTATATCCCAACCGCACACCCTCGTTTATTGCATCTTCTATAGGCATTCCCTCAAAATGAACGTCCTGTCCTGCTTCTACAAACAAAACTGCCATTCCGGTATCCTGGCAGATGGGTATCCGTTCCTCATCTGCAATTTTTAAGTTATCTTGCAGCTGGTTTAAAATCTTTCTGCCAAGTTCTGATTTTTCTGTCTGCACTGCATTTTTCATGGCTTGATCCATATCTTTGGATAAGTAATAGTTTGCCTCAATACACATTTCTTTTACATTCTGCGTGATAGTTTCTGTTCTTACGCTTCTAATCATATTTTTCTCCATTTTTCATTTCTACGCTTCTTCTGCCGAAGCTCTGCATAAACGAGTTTGTGATAAATTGTCCTATGTTTTAGATTAACATCCCATTTCTCAAACGTCTATAAATCTTTGGCCCGATTATCATGGAAATGACGATTTTTGCTAAATCGCCCGGGATATATGGCAGGACTCCTAACCCTGCGGCTTCCCAAAATGTGATACCTGCCTGGAAAGATAACCATACGCTTCCAAATAAATAGCAGATGACCGTTCCTGCCGCCATGCCCAAAAAATGTATGTATCTTTTTTCTCTCCATGTATCAATCACAATTCCACTTATCAACGCCATAAAAATAAATCCGATCAGATATCCACCTGTAGGGCCAAGTAATTTTCCCGCTCCCCCGGTAAAAGCGGAAAATACCGGAACGCCCGCTAATCCTATCAGCAGGTAGATCAGATAGCTCAAAGTGCCTTTTTTCCATCCCAGGACATAAACCGCAAGATACACCGCAAAGTTTGTCATGGAAATGGGTATCGGGCTTATGGGAATTGGAATAGAAAGAGGGCCCAGAATACAAATTACTGCCGCCATTAATCCCACTAAAGTAATATCTTTTGTTTCATATTTTGTTTTTGCTATACACATACGATTACGCTCCCATCTGTTTTATCTGAAATCCCATATTTCTTAACATTTCACGGTCTTGTGCTACATTTTGTCCGGTAGTAGTCAGCATATTTCCTGTTATGGCCGCGTTTGCCCCCGCCTGGAAGAATGCTTTTCCTCCATCGGAAAAATAGTTTCTCCCAGCCGCTATACGGATATAAGAAGCTGGGTTGATATAGCGGAAGATGGCTGTTATCCGCAAAATTTCTTCCTGCTCTAGAGGCTTATTATCTCCAAGAGGCGTTCCGGGCATGGGAATCAAAAAATTTAGAGGAATTGAATCTACTTCCAGTTCGGATAGGAGAAGTGCCATTTCTATTCTGTCCTGCCAGGTTTCTCCCATGCCGAAAATTCCCCCGCTGCAGACAGCCATACCTGCCGCCTTTGCCCTTCTTATTTCTTCTTTTTTATCTTCGTATGTGTGGGTGGTGCATATCTCAGGAAAATAACGTTCAGAAGTTTCTATGTTGCTGTGATACATCGTGACTCCGGCTTCTTTTAAACGCCTGATGTCCTCTTCTTTCATAAGGCCATGGGAAGCGCAAAGTATCATATCAGGGCATATCTCGTGCATTTTTTGATAAGCGACGACTGCTTTTTCTAAATCTTCTCCCTCAAGGGTGCGTCCTGCGGTCACAATGGAATATCTATCTATCCCTTCTCTTTCCGCCTCTTTGCATCCTTTTAGAAATTCTTCTAAATTTAAAAAGGAATGTTTTTCATATCCCGTATGGTAATGGGCTGACTGGGCGCAGAATTTACAATTTTCACTGCAATTTCCCCCGCGCCCGTTAATAATGCTGCATAAATCTACTTTATCGCCGCAAAGATGCGTGCGAATGGAATCTGCTCCTTCACAAAGCTCTTCGATTCCTACAATAAAAAATATGGATAAATCATCTCTTCTGGTCAAACGTCTCCCTGCGATTATCTCATTTGCTAAAGTAAGCATTGTTTCCCCCTCTTTCGCTATTTTTTTAATTGTTAACCTATGTATAATTAATAGTTAACACTTTTTCTCAAGAGTTGTCAACCTGCTTTTTGTCTATAACAAACTTCCAGGGCGGGAGTTCTTATTCCAGTCTATCTGACTTGTGAAATTTCTCCATGTTTTTCATAATTTGTCTTGCTCGTTATTTTATTTTTTTCGTCCACAAATAATACCGTGGGGCGCATTTCTTTTGCTTCTTCCGGCGTTACATCGGCATATGCCATGATAATGATTTTGTCGTTGGCGGATACCATTCGGGCTGCCGCCCCATTTAAGCAAATGATTCCGCTGCCTGGTTCTCCGGCTATGGTGTAAGTTTCAAAACGGGAACCATTGTTAACGTCTACAATCTGCACTTTTTCATATTCCAAAATACCGGATTCTTGCAATAAATTTTCATCTATTGTGATACTTCCTACATAATCTAATTCTGCCTGCGTCACAGTCGCCCGGTGTATTTTTGCTTTTAGCATTGAAATTGTCATATTTTCCTCATTTCTGCGCTGCCTTTTTCTCGGCACAAACATTTGCGTTCTTATTTTTCTACGATAAAGTTGTCAATTAATCTCGTCTTGCCGATATAGACTGCCATTGCCGCTAAAACGCCATGCTCTATGGCTGTAATCTGCTGCATCGTATCTAAATCTACCATTTTGATATAATCTATTTTTGCCAGTGGCTCTTTTTGGATTTCTTCTGTCATGGCGGATATGATTTTGCCGCAATCGCATTCTCCCTCTTCTACCATGTTTTTCCCAAGGATGATGGAGCGGCTGAGTACCAGGGCCGCTTTTCTTTCCTCCGGAGAGAGGTAGGTATTTCTGGAGCTTTTCGCTAATCCATCTTCTTCTCTTACGATGGGGCACCCGTGTATTTCAAGGGGCATATTTAAGTCTTTTACCATTCGTTTGATGATTGCAAGCTGTTGTGCGTCTTTCTGCCCAAAATACGCATGATCCGGCGTTACGATATTGAATAACTTTGTAACCACAGTACAAACTCCGCGGAAATGCGCCGGCCGGCTTAATCCACAAAGTTCCTGCGTCAGCACATCCATATCCACATAGGTGTAAAAGTTATCCCCATACATTTCCTCCGGCGTCGGGTGGAAAATTAAATCTACTCCATGTTCCCTGCAGATTTCCGCGTCATGCTCTAAGTCTCTCGGATAACTGTCAAGATCCTCATTTGGCCCAAACTGCATTGGGTTGACAAAAATGCTGACGACTACTTTATCGTTTTCCCGCGCCCTATCCATCAGGCTGGCATGGCCTTCGTGCAGATACCCCATCGTTGGAACAAATCCTATGGTGAATCCCTCTTTTTTCCACTCTCTTACCTGTTCCCTCACTTCTTGTATGGTTGATACTATTTTCATTTTTCCCTCATTTCTGCGCTGCTTTTGTCTCAGCTTTGCTGAGGCTTTACATCATCAAGTTTGTGGATGCAGCACAGACACAAACCTGCGGGGAAAGAGTTTCCAGTCTATTTTTGAAAACTTTTTCTCTCTTATCTCCGGCGTTGATCCCGTTTAATATAATTTTTCAATGACGGAGTCTTCTATCTTAAAGCAGTGCTCTTCTGCCGGGAATGTCCCCGCTTTTGTCTCTTTGATATAATTTTTTATTCCTTCACGCATGACATCCCCTGCGTTGGCAAAGACTTTGACAAATTTCGGTTTCAAATTCCCATACATATTCAGTAAATCCTGGTATACCAATACCTGTCCGTCGCAGTCCGCCCCTGCTCCGATTCCGATGGTAGGGATGGAAAGTTCTTCTGTGATTTTCTTTGCCAGCTTTGCCGGTACACATTCCATTACTACCATACACGCCCCTGCCGCTTCTACGGCTTTTGCATCTTCCATTAATTTCTTTGCCGCTTTTATATCTTTTCCCTGTACTTTGAATCCGCCAAAGGCATTGACTGACTGGGGGGTTAAGCCAATATGCGCCACTACCGGAATCGATGCTTTTACAATGGCCTCGATATGAGGGGCAAACTCTTTGCCGCCTTCTAATTTTACAGCGTTGGCGCGCCCTTCTTTCATCAGCCGCCCTGCGTTCACTACTGCGTCATAGACAGAAGTCTGGTAGGACATAAAAGGCATATCCGCCACTACGAACGCATCTTTTGTTCCCCTTGCCACCGCTGCGGTGTGGTGTATCATGTCTTCCATGGTGACAGAGAGGGTGTCCTCATATCCTAACATTACCATGCCAAGGGAATCTCCCACTAAAATAGTGTTGACGCCGGATTCGTCCATAATTTTGGCGGTGGTGTAATCGTAGGCGGTTACCATGGTTATTTTGTCTTTTTCCTCTTTCTGTTTCTGCAGCGTGAGTACTGTGTTTTTCATCGTAATCCTCCATTCTGACATCATATCAATCTAAGAATTTTTTCCTTCTAACATCTTTCGCATGACTGTGTTTTCCCTCTGGGGATGCTTCTTTTCTGCAATCTCCGCTAACTGCTTCGCATTTTCTATGTAAGCGGCGCGGATATCCTTTGGAAGGCATTCCAAATGTTTTTTTACAGTCGCCGTATCCCCCCGCTCAATGGGTCCGGTAAGGGAGGCGATACATCCCTGGGAATGTATGTTTTCCAGATTTCCCCTGGCAAGGCGGTATAATTCCGTCTCCGCTTGTTTTTCTGAAAACCCGCATTCCAAAAAAAGTTTTTCCGCCATATAAAACACTGCCGTCATGTGATTTGACGCCAACGAGGCGGCTGCGTGGTATTTCGCTTTGTCCTCCGCAGAAATCATACAGGTACGATTTCCCATTTCTTCAAATAGCTGTTGTATTGTGGTAATATGAGCAGGATCACCCTCTATGGTAAACAATGCGTCCGACAGCAGCTTGTAAGAATGCTCTTTGCTGCTTATGGCACAAAGCGGGTGAATGGAATAGGCGCTGATATCTGCAGCCCCTATATCAGAAAAGATTTTTGAACTATGAAGACCACTACAATGAGCAACGATTTTACCGTTCGCGAAAGGTTTTGCCTCCTGCCAGACGTCTGCTATCCTGTCATCCGGCACGGTAAATATTAATATGTCGCAGTCGTTTGCTATTTGCTGTAGATTTTTATAATATGTTGTGTCTGTAAAATTTGCCGCCCATTTTGCGGACTCTTCGGTCAGACTGTAGTATCCTGCTACATCTCTGCCTTTTTCTTTGAAATATCTGCCCAGTGAAACGCCGACTTTGCCGGCCCCTATAAAACCAATCTGCATAGATTACCTCCTCTCAGAAGCATCCTGCGACAGTCTCATTCCCTTCCATCGATTACTGTTCTGCTCCTGCAAAATCAATATCATGGGAAAAGGATACAAGCGGTCTTTTCATCGTTTTATATTCTTTTTCTGATATTATAAATTCTGGTATGGTTTCCCAAAGGAATACCATCCAGAATCTACTATAACACTTGGGTTATTGATATTCAACTGTTTTTCTATTACGGATATCTTTGTATTACAGGTATTTTTCGCTCTATAAGTTTTTCTTATCTAAAGAATCACTCTTTCCAATAATCTATTGTTTCTTGCGAAGTCGTTACAATCCCAAATAACTTTCGCATAAAATCTTCCTTTTCGTGAAACATCTCCAGGATAAGTACTGTATCTTTGTCTTTTATACGGTAAAAGAAATAATGATGTCCTACAAAAATATAGTTATAATCGCATTGGATATCATATTCCAGCATTGCCAAACCACTATACCCCCAGCTCTTTTTCTAATTCATCTGCTGATATAGTGCCTTCCGTAACTACAGAATTTTCAGCCTCCTGTAATTTTAATAATAATTGATTCATTGCCTTCTGTTTATCTAATTCATCTAATTCCTGCATATCAATAATAGCACATGAACCATGCCCGTTACGGGTAAGATAAACTCTGTTTCCATAGGACACTTCGTTCACAACAGCTGTATAATTTCTCAAATCAGATATCGGTTTAATATTTGGCATTTCATACACCCCAATCTTTTTCTTTTTTAAGTTACTAACCATATTATAACAGCTATTATACACAATATGAAACAAAATTCACATGGAAATTTACAGCAGATTGTAAGATTTCAATAAATGAATATTTTTGAATATAAATCATCCAAAAATACTCCCGCACAGTTGAAATTAAACCTATTTATTCTTTTACATCATACGGTCTTATGTTTTTCTTTATTTTTATAGGCCTTAAACATCGTCCCTATGCTGATTCCCACAGCAGTGCCTAACGGCAGACATATGATGCTATTCATAGCAAGTGAAAAATACCCCCTATGATGATGCCTAATAAGGTTCCTGTCAAGATAGATATGTTTGTCTTCATTTCTTCTCCCTTTCTGTGTTGTTTTTATATGATGTTTTGTTTCTTATATTTTAAATATTGGAAAAATTTGATATTCAGGTTGGGTTTCCTACAGCTTTAAGGCTTTTATTTTCAATTTTAAATATTCCATCTGCAAAGGAATCCATTTCATCGCTGTGCATAATTAAGAGGATTGTCTTCTTTCCTTTCAGGCTTCGGATATAATTTATTACGCTTTCCTGAGTCTCCACATCCAGATTGGACAGAGGCTCATCCAAAAAAAGAATTGGCGAATTTCTCAGGAATACACGAAGCAGTGCCAGTTTTTGCTGCTGTCCATAACTAAGGTTTACCGGGTTTGATGTGATTTCCTTATCTGCAAAATCAATATTCAAAATTCTCTCCAATTCCCTGTCTCTCTTACAGCCAAACAGGTTTTCCTCAAAGGTTCCGTTTACGGCGAAGGTTGGATAGGATAAAAGTATCGTATCATCCATATTTTCTGCAAGTGAAAGTGTACCCTTTGAATTTTTCGGACTAACGTTCCCCAGCATGAGATTTAACAACATACTCTTACCACTTCCATTCTCCCCTTTGATGACATACAGACCATTCTTTTTCAAATTCAGTTCTTCTATGTGAAACAGAAAATCCTCCGGCTGTTCTCCTTTGTAAAAATGAAATTTTTCTGCACGGCATAACAGATTTTTCTCCTGTTTGTTCAGATTATTCTCTTTTTCTGCAGCTGCTTCCTCCTCTAGCTGATCCACGCGTTCAATATTCACAAGGTTCGACTTATAGCGAATCAGTATTTGGCATGCCGTTGTAATCGGAGTCACGATATATCCAAGATAAGAATATCCCATCAACATAATACCTGTTGTAATCTGTCCCCTTTGCACAAGATAGGCAGAGACAAATAGAAAAAGGATGCTAAAAATCTGGTTGATGCCCGACGGGGCAAACTCTGCAAGATAATTCCAAAATCTGTATTTTAACATGAATTTTTCAAATTTTTCCACACTTTTGTCGAATACGCCTTCAAAAAATGTTTCACTGTGAAGCGCATTGATTCCGCTCTTATTTTCAATGATGTTGCGCATATCGTTCATATAGACGTCCTGAACGATCATTACTTCTTTATTCATCTGATAAAAGGGGGAGGACTCAAGAATAGACAGAAGTACAAGGACAACACCGTAAACAAGGAAAAATATTCCAAACACCCAGTTGACCCATGTGACAAAAGCAAGTATCGCCGCCACATAGATTAGGTTGGCTATCAGATTTAGGTTCATCTCTTCATACATATCGCCATAGGAAGCACAGCTATTCATGGTGATATTGAAATAGTACCCCTTATCCTGTCTGGCATATGCAGGCTGATTCATTTTCAGGATATTGCGCAGCGCTTTTCTTTGCAGTACAAAGGTATTGATGATTCCTATCTTTACCGGCATATAAGAAATCACATAAAAATTCATGGCTGTTCCCACCAATATCACCGGCAGTGTGACTGCCAGCCAGGGGATCAGCTTATCAAATGCACCCGCCAGAACAATTTCATCAATCAGATAGCTGAACAAAATCGGTATCAGCATTGTCACACAAAAAGCAAATGTCATCAGAATAATCTGAATCGGATATTTTTTCAGTTCTCTTGTTTTCATTTTGTAGTTTCTCCTGTTTTAATCATTATCAATTATAGTAATAATCATAGAAAATTTCCATACTATAACTGAAAATTATAAATTTATCGTAACAGTTCAGCCATAAGCAGTCTCGTAGGCGAATCATGCTTGCATGAATGAGCATACGAGACTGTTTATGAGCAGAACGCCCGTTCATGAGCAATCAGCTTACGATAGTAAGCTTTGAAGCACGTAGTGCGGGATTGCGAAT
>CANQUZ010000078.1 GCA_947627165.1 uncultured Roseburia sp. | reverse complement strand
TCCCACGATCAGAATAAACGGCACCAAAGTGATCAGCCATTCAATTCTGCCTTTTTGATTCTTAGTATCCATCTTTTAACCTCCATTATAAATAAATTCTATAGCTACTGTCCAGTTTTGCAAGTTCAGTAATATTATCTACCTCAACTATATCATCACTGTGCATCTCTCTGATGCCAAGCCGGTATTCCTGCGGATAGCAGAACATGGGAACATCATCCCAATATATCTGCCGGTTTTTCTTTTCCTCAAATTCCGTTTCAAGATGCTTTCTTAGCCTTTTGCCGTCTGCGGCGTTCCATCTTGATATGCTGTATAGCTGCCAGCCGTGTGAGCCTCCAGTTCTCGAACAGCCTATAACCATGCCATCCTGAATACTCATCAACCATTCGTATGTTCATCCGTCCATACGGCATTATATCCCGAAAACTCAAACTCAGGAGAAAGGATTTCATCATTGTAGATTATTTGATCCCCGTCAAGGATGACAGCGTCTTCAAGATGCTTTCTTGCCATGTAAAGAGATGAGATGTTATTGCAGCTTTCATAATACGGATTATCTATAAGGGTTATCCCACTGTACTTATCCGTAAGCTGGTTAAACTGCTCTTTTAAATATCCTACTACTATGTAAATCTCGAATATTCTGTTACGGTTAAGGCTGTCAATAACGGAATCTATTATCCTTTTTCCATTGACGGCAACAAGCGGTTTTGGTGTTGTCAAAGTAATCGGATGAAGGCGCTCTCCTTTTCCGGCGGCCATAATGATTGCTCTTTTAACCTTGTTCGTTTTCATCACCTGCTTTCTTCATTTCTTCCAAAGCATATTTGTAGAAATCTTTCGCATATCTATATTGCCGTAAGCTGTATTCACCGAATTCCACACCAAGATGGCTCTTGAATTCGCACCAGTTCGACCACAAAAGTCCACAGACAGCGATATAACAGTATATTTTTGCACGAATTTCGGTCGTACATTGCTGTCCGGATTCTTCAAAGTAAATATTGATAAGCCTGTCTATCTGGCGCTTTTTATAAAGACTGTAAATACAGAACATAGCAATATCCACATGGGGGTCCTGCATTCCGGCATATTCCCAGTCAGTCAGCTGCAAAGCCACACCATCCGGAGTATCGTAAAACAGGAAGTTGTCCGGCACTGCATCAATATGTGTAAGGCACCAGTCGGTTCTTATCCGTTCGATGTATTCACGCAACGATAGAACATTCTCTTTTGTACGGCGATAGTCGCGGTACATTGAGGATCTGCCGTCCCAAAGGGACTGATAAAATTCTATCTGTCCAAAGATGTCAAACGTATGCGGAACGCTCAGCTTCATTTTGTGGAAGTCCGAGAGCAGCTTCATGCACTTTCTGAGTTCAGCCACATTATCCGTATCGCACACCCTAGCCCCATTAAGAAATTTTGTTATTTTGTATCCGTTTTTGGGGTTGATGTAAACCGGGTCATCACAAAGACCGAGACCGGATAATGTCCTGAAGACTTCGGTTTCCTGCTCACGATTAATCAGCTGATCTGTGCCTTCGCCGGGGATCCGCATAATGTACTTCTCCCCTTTTGCGCTGAACAGAAAGCTTCGGTTCGTCATGCCTTTTTTCAGAACGCTGATATCGGTGATATCATCTTCATTACATTGAAGCGCATTTGCAATCGTGTTTATAGCATCTGACTGAAGCTGGCTGGAATCGGAATCAAGGTCACGGAGTTGCTCATAAGTGTTTATTTCTACAACATCGGTGCTCTTTACAACTTTTGCCCGGACAATCATACGATCTCTGTTGTAAAGCGTTTCCTCCCAGAAACAGTCTGCGTATTTCTCAGTGTCCATAGCTTTAAGTTTCTCACGCACAGCTGACGCTTCCGGATCCAAAAGATATGTAATACCGATCATTGCGTTCCCGGCGGCTTTCTCCGGGATAACGGCAAGCTCCATCTTCCTTGTGATCCGCACACTTGATTCTTCCTCAATAAGGTCACTTACCATATACCAGCTGTATAACTCCGCTGAATCAAAAGGATTGCTGTCGCACCAGATGTCGCAGGGAACGATATATGTGTTGTGAATACGGTCGGCGACCAGAGCCAGGGAATGAAGATTATTTTTTACTGCATATTCCTCGTTGACAATAAGTTCCACTCCGTACTCATCTATCAGGTACTCAAAAGATTCTTTCATAAAACCGACAACCACAGTTATGTCGTTTACTCCAACCTCTTTTAGCTGCCTGATCAGACAGTCAATCAGCCTTTCACCGTTGATTTCCAAAAAAGCTTTCGGCGTCGAAAGATTGATGGGGACCATCCGCATCCCAAAGCCTGCTGCTAAGATGATTGCATTGCGCGGCGCTTTTTCCTTAATCTCCGCCCTTGCTTTCTCCGTCAGTTGCGCGGCCTCGTTCAGATAGTTTTTCTCAATCAACGACCGTAGTGACCGGTTCACAATGCCGAGGCTGTGTCCGGACGTCTCCGCCAAAATTCGCTGATTCACAAACGGTTCATTTAGCAGTGTTCGCAATATGTTCGATTCCTGTAGGTTCATGAACATCTTCCCTTTCATTTTCGTGAATAAGACATTAAAAAATTCTAATCGCAATTCCTTGGTACAGTTGTCAAAGTAAAGGTGATCTACAAAGCCAATCACTTCACCCATAACAGGCATTTGTTGTAAGAAGATCTGAGTGCCCTATAATCTGACAATTCTGCTCGATTGCCATGCTGATGAATTTTTCGGGCGAAACGACGGTCCCAAGGTATACACGACCTCCAGTCTATTTCCCTCTATCATCATTTTTATGTGATTCTTTCCAATGTCGTGAAAGTCAACCTTAACAGTTCCAATGCAGACTCTGCCAGATGCCTTAGCTCCTTCGGTTGCCAAAAGCAACTTCAAAAGTGCATCGCCTTAGCTCATAGCTCTTGCAGCAACAAGAACCTCTAGCAAGAAAATCTCATTATTTTTGAACTTGACGCCGACAACATTCATGCCAGCCATCAGACCTTCTTCGAAGATTTTCTGTGCAGAAATACCTTCGTCGATAGCCTGCCGAACTAAGACTTTGACATCCTTGGCTCTACCGGCTTGGAGTTTTGTGGATATTTCATCTAAGATCCTGATGTAAACCACCTTGCTGTGATAACCATATAATTATAATTTCTAGTCTAAAACTGAGAATATATAAATGCTGTATTACCCTCATAGGAAAAAACAACTGCCACTAACAATACCATCCAGAAAAGAATCCATGAACTAAATTTTGCGAAATTCAATTGGGGGTATTCAGCATTCCCGTTTCTTCGAACAGCTATATAAACCATGCTAAGCATACAAATTCCCACATATATAAAAGCATAAACATATACATATCGAATACCGGCTTGTAATGTAATAAGTCCTTTTATAATAGCAAACATATTCTCAAACGAATTCGACCGAAAAGGTATCCAACAAAAGCTAACAAAGACAAAGTTAACAATAATACATAATATATGCTTCGTTTTACTACTGGTATGCTGCTGTCCAAATTTCTTATAACATTCATTGAAAAGTTTTTGTATAACAGAGGCAATCCCGTGTAATGCTCCCCAAAACACAAATGTCCATGAAGCACCGTGCCACAACCCGCTAAGTAGCATGACGATCATAAGATTCAGTAAAGTCCTCGGTAAGCCTTTTCGATTTCCCCCAAGAGGGAAATATACATATTCTTTAAACCAGCTGGATAGGCTGATATGCCACCTTCTCCAAAAATCTGATGGACTTGATGCAATATAGGGGCAGTTAAAGTTTCTACCTAAATCATATCCTAAAATTTTTCCGATCCCTATAGCCATATCCGAATAACCAGAAAAGTCACAATATATCTGGAATGAATATGTGAAAACCGCAATCAAAATGGCTATCCAACAGTAAGCAGCTGGTGCATTGTATACAGCATCAATACATACACCAAGGCGGTCTGCAATAACAAACTTTTTTACTACCCCAAAAAGGAAGATTTGACCACCCTGTATGAGATTCTCTTTCTGCACCTTATGTTCGTGCCGAAGTTGCGGCAGAAAGTCATGCGCTTTTACAATAGGGCCCGAAATAATTTGCGGGAAAAATCCAACATAAATTGCGATTTTTTTCAAAGAACGTTCTGATTGTATAGTCCCACGATATACATCAATCATATAACTGATTGCCTGAAATGTGTAAAATGAAATACCTACTGGTAAAATAATACTTAAATTAAATGTATTTATGATAAAAAACATTTTGCAAAATGTTTCAATAAAGAAATTAAAATACTTAAAGAATCCTAATACAATTAATGTGGCTGTTATACCACAAACAAGAACTTGTTTAGAGTTGCCACTTCGTGCAAGAAATAATCCGGTTAAATACGCCACAAATGTTTGGATCAATAGCAATGCAAGGAATCTGTAATCCCAATAGGCATAAAAGATATAACTAGCGAAAAGGAGTACCCATTGGCGTGTGTTTTCCTGTTTACTTAATTTCAAAGCTACTATCAACGAAACAAAATAAAAACAAAACTGTATAGAAACAAACTGCATTTTTACCGCATCCTTTCTAGAACAGTATACAACTCAAGCGCTGCAATTTGATGCCCGTACTGATTCATATGGCCTGTTCCAGGCGATGTATTATTAAACCCATAAGGCAAGACATCATATCGGTCATACGCCTGTAAAAAAGCGTTCTGTAAATCGAGAAAGACTGCACCTGCATCTTCAACAGCTCGTTTAAATGCATCATATGTTTTTTCATTATCCTTCTCGAGACTTCCATCGCAATTTAGATTCATCGCATGATGATACATAATAACTATCTTCCCGTCATAGATATGTGCCATCTTCTCCACAGTTGCTTTGACGGCGTGATAATAGGCATCTTCATCATACGGCATATCTGACGGCGGAGTCGTGATGGAATTAAACAAACCAAATGCGCCATTAAAACGAATATCAGAATTAGATACCTTATTTTTAAGGCACAAAATCAACGGGAAGCTTTCTTTCATAAACGCCTTGGCTTTTAAAGATGTGCTCATTGAACCCGCTAACTGTGAACCGGTTTGTGTGTCATCATATGATCTTGAAGTAAGAGCCGCTTTTAATTCTTCTATCTCAAAATCAGTACTCCCAGTTTCCAATACAACACAGGAAGATTCTGGAAACTCTTTAATTGCAGCCTCAAACCCGGATACAAGATCCGGATAATGATGTCCATCGGCGCCCATATTATATACTTCCAATGATCTTGTCTTGTTATTTGCAGTACAAAGTAAGTCGTTTAGAATATCTGTATATCTTTTTCCACTTTCTACTTCCTTCCCTTGTGTGTGAGAGGAGCCTAAAACAAGCACATACCCCCCCTTAATGGTAAATCTTCATTAACATACCCGTTTCCATCCACAGTATGATAACCGAACCCTTCTTTGCCTTGCAATATAAATGCTTTTGGTCTCCAAACCGAAAGTGTCGCATTTACGGAACGATCAAACCAATAAGGGTAATGGTAATACACTGTGCATATCCCATTCATTAAAACACATGCAAGGATGAGCGCAGCAAAAGCCTTTATGGCACATTTTATTTGCTTCATACATTGTTATGCAATCTTCTCAATAGAGTCGTTTGCTTCTCCTTCCTTGTAAAAGTCATCAAATCAGCCAACATCACAGTCTCCAGTATCGAAGGCCAGCGTTTCGCAGTGTCTCAACAGGATACAATCCTTTCACATCAATTAAAACCTTTTCCTGATCCGGACCTGGCCTAAACTTAGTCTTTAACGTTTCCAATGATATATTGCTAAACTCGCGATGCTTAACCGCAATAATGCAACAATCCATATCCTTCACATTTTCAAACGGCATCAGTTCCAACTGGTATTCCCGCAAAACATCATCCGGGTCGGCCCAAGGATCAACCACACAAGGCGAAATGCCATACTCATGCAATCGTTTGAGAACATCCACAACTTTGCTGTTTCGAATATCGGGGCAATTTTCTTTGAATGTCAGACCGAAAACAGCCACCTTGCACTTCCTGGGCGCCTTTCCGGCAAGGATAAGCTGCTTTACGGTCGCATCTGCTATATATGTCCCCATACCGTCATTCACAATGCGTCCATTCAAGATGATTTGGCTGTGATAACCCAACTTCTCGGCTTCATATGTAAAATAGTAGGGATCCACGCCTATGCAATGGCCGCCTACCAAACCGGGGCGGAATCCCAATGCATTCCACTTGGTATTCATTCCGTCAACGACTTCATTTGTATCAATATCCATACGGTCAAAAACCATTGCCAATTCATTCATAAAGGCAATGTTAATGTCGCGCTGGCTGTTCTCAACAACTTTAATGGCTTCTGCAGTTCGAATATTTGAAACCGAATAAGTTCCCGCTTCTATGACAATACCATAGATGGATGCGATTTCCCGCGAGGACTCCTCATTAATGCCAGAAACCACCTTTTTTATATTTTCCAATCTATGGTTCTTATCTCCGGGATTGATGCGCTCTGGGCTATAGCCAACTTTGAAATCCAAACCACATTTCAGACCCGATTCTCTTTCAAGTATCGGAATGCACACATCTTCTGTGCAGCCGGGATAGACCGTCGATTCGTAAACCACAATTGCTCCGGGAACCAGGTTTCTGCCAACAATCTCTGATGCAGAGATTACTGGGGTAAGATCCGGGGTATGATCTATATTAACTGGCGTAGGAACCGCCACAATATGAAATTTTGACTTCTTGAGCTCTTCTTCATTCGAAGTAAAAGAGATTTTTGTCTTTGCGATCTCATCATTTCCCACTTCATTTGTTGGGTCAATGCCTGATTTGTAGAGTTCTATTTTTGCACTGTTTAAGTCAAAGCCGATCACATCAATACCCTTCTTGGCAAAAGCATGCGCAATCGGCATACCGACATATCCCAAACCAACTACGGCCAGTTTTTCTTCCTTGCTAAGTAGCTTTGCAAACAGTTCCATAATCTTTCTCCTTCCTTTACCCTGCAAGAACATCCATAGTCTTAATCTTCAGGCGAACCAATTTGCCTTGCCTACCATATTCAGATGCCATGGCAAGCAAAGGCAATATCATATAGCCATAAACCAAAGTCTCGTCAATACCCATGATCATGAAGGCTATTATCGTAACCATGAATACTTTTACACTGCTTGTTTTTAAAAAGTCTTTCGCTTGATAAGAAGTGATTGCATATATAAATATATGAATCACAAATCCCACCATTCCTGTAGTCAACAGTATATTGAGCCAATATTGGTGCGCGTGAGTAGCGCCACGCAGAATTGTTCTCAATGATGATTGCATTCCTACACCGATTAATAAATTTTGTTTTACCAACTTGAATGCCATATCCCATATGCGAGTTCTTCCTGTGAAATCCATGTTCTTATCCAGCAGAACAGTAATCAAATAATCAAAATAGTATTGAATCCTAGCAAAATATACCAACAGAAAACAAATCATAGAAATTATTGCAATACTTATAAAGTTAATTGCCTTCGGAAAATTTCTATGCAGTACAAAACTATAAAATAATAAACCTAAAAAAACAAACAATCCCACGATAGATGTCGCCGATTCAGACGTGAAAACAATGTAACTGAACGCAACGAGATATATTACCGGTCGAGAGAAAATTTGAGGAAGCTGTTTTGATCCTTTGTTTTCTATAAAAAGAAGGATTTCCAAACAAGCTCCGGGAAGCAATAATCTGACGGGAATATTCTTAAATCCTAGAATCCAATTCTGATAATACCCTTCATTTTCATACATACCGTTCGGATATAAGATTTGAAGTATAATTTGCACGACTGCTATAATCTCAAAATAACGCGTAAAAGAGTTAAGAAACGTCTTTCGGTAGTTTTGATATCCAAACGAGCATATAATCGACAGCGATATTACAATGATCGTTTCTGAAGATGAAACATCATTCCCTAAATACACTCTACTCATGTAAAATGAAAACAAATAATATATGATAATGAGCCAAGTAATAATGCCTAGCTTCTCTCTAACCAAAAGAACAATCAAAAAAGCGCTTAAAAAAAAACCCATCTGAAGCATACGATAAAGCCCAACGGCGCTAGGTATAATATTGCTCAACCCGACAGGCATTAGCAATGCAGCCGCCGCGAAAAAAAAGTATATCCCCAACCAGGAAGTACGTATCTTGAACTTAGTTGTACCGCTCATCTTTTTTCCTCTCTTTCGCGCTTATCTTTTAAACAGATTCACTATTCTCCGAAGCGATATCAGAAACCACCGGTCCGTAAGCATTTGATATATACCACATCCAATCCCTGCCACGCTTACGCTCACAACGATTCGACATGCTAAATCTATATAAGGATCCAACCCATTAAAAAAAGCACCCATAGCCATATTGATCCCGGCAGAAATTGCAATGATTAGCAATGGTGAAGTTATCTGTTCCCACCATCTTGGGACCTCGTCGGGGAAAACTTCAGCATATACCAAACGGTAATTACACGGGAGGGCAATACAATATCTGCCAACAACCGTTCCAAATAGCACACCTGCAATTCCCCAACGCCCTACCAATATAACGGAGAGTCCGATATTTACAACGGATTGGATTATTGTAAAGTTTCTACTCTCGTGAAATAACCCTTTTGCATTTCGCGCCGTCAAATAAGCGCGAAGCACGATCTCCGCATAGATTCCTCCACTAAAAAGTAGGGTAAGAACCCGGCGCCTTGTCATATCA
>CANQUZ010000077.1 GCA_947627165.1 uncultured Roseburia sp. | reverse complement strand
CGGACAGCCGACTGCCCTTCCTCGTCCCTGGCAAGAGTCAGAAGGTTCTGCATCAGGCCGTCAAGCCGCAGCACCTGTTCCCTGATATTTCTGCTCCATTTGTTTTCCCCTTCATAAAGCTCCATCGCTTCGGTGTTGGCGAGAATAATCGCAAGCGGCGTTTTAATCTCATGCCCTGCGTCGGTGACAAACTGCTTTTGCCGGGCAATATTTTCCGCAATCGGGCGGATGGCCCTTTTGGAAATCAAAATCACAAGAAGCAGCATGGCAAGCCAGCAGATGCCGCCGGCAATGACGGAGAAGAACAGGACAAGCAGTATGCCGCGAAGCTGCATCGTGGTATCAAGGAACAGGTACACCATGCTGCCGTCCCTCACGCTCCTGGAAGCTTTGTAACGGAAGTTTTGTATTTTCCCCTCCTCTACGCCGCTGTCAATAGCAGCCTGACAGATTTCTTTCGCTTCTTCGTCAGAAATGCTGGCAATCCGATCCGTGTTAACCTCAAATATATTGTGGTTTTTATCGACTCTCACTGTGAAATAGACGGCGGACATCCTGGAATTTTCATCCATCGGAGCCTCCAGGAAACCTCTGAATCCATCATCCCTGGGCGGAGGCTGTATCATGCTTTCCCCGTCTAACAGCATACCAGCCATCCTCTTATCCTGCTGCCCTGATACATAGATGTTGCCAACATTAATGGCACCCAGAAGGAGGAAAAGCAAAATCGTAATCGCCAGCATGGCAGAGAAGATAAAACGCTTCTGCAGAGTCCGAATCATTCCGCCACCTCCAGTTTATATCCAATATTCCGCTTCGCACAAATCTCCACATTCGCATTTAAGGCAAGCAGACGTTTCCGCAGATAAGAAATATATACCCAGACAACGCCGATATCCGCCTCCGTATCATAGCCCCAGACTCTGGTCAGGATATCCTCTGTGGAAAGATAAATCCCTTGATTCAGCATTAGAAGCTCCATGACCTGATACTCCAGCTTCGGCAGAGAAAAACTCTGGCCGTTCCCGGACAGTTCATAGCTCTGCCTGTTCAGGGATATGCTGCCGACAGACAAGACATCCGGCGTGAATGCCTCTCTGCGCCTGAGCATTGCCCGCACACGGGCTAACAGCTCTTTCATGCTAAAAGGCTTCGGCAAATAATCGTCCGCACCGGCATCCAGTCCCATGATGCGATCCTCGACCTCTGCCTTGGCAGTCAGGAGAAGTATCGGCGTTTTATTTCCAGCCCTTCTCAGACGCTCCAGCACTTCTATGCCGCTAAGCTCCGGCATCATAATATCCAAAATGATTCCATCATAGCTTTCAGCGGCGGCATAGTCATAAGCGTCCCTTCCATTATAGACCGTATCGACCGTATAATTGTGGTATTTCAAAATATCCGTCACCGCTTCCGCCATGCTTTTCTCGTCTTCCGCATATAAAAGTTTCATTGCCATCCTCGGCCAGGCGTTTCTCCCGGCCTCTCCCTTCCAACATTTCCCATATCAAAATGACCTCCACTCCCGTGAAGGTCAAACAAATTGCATGAAAATCATCTTATCGCTAATGTACCGCTCCTACCAGCTCCCGGATATCGTTCACCTGATATTTTTCCATGTAGGCGGCAATCCCATCCACAATTTCCTCCGTCGCCTTTGGATTTGTGAAATTGGCAGTTCCCACGGAAATGGCAGTGGCTCCCGCCAAAATCATTTCAATGGCGTCCTCGGCGTTCATGATGCCGCCCATTCCGATAATCGGAATCTGCACCGCCTGGGCGGCCTGATATACCATACGGACTGCCACCGGATGCACCGCGGGACCTGACATTCCCCCCGTCTTATTTGCCAATACAAAGCGCCGGCGGTCAATATCAATTTTCATCCCGGTTAAGGTGTTAATCAGAGAAAGGGCATCCGCCCCTCCCGCCTCTGCCGCTTTCGCCATCTCCGCAATATCCGTCACATTCGGAGAAAGCTTCATAATCACCGGCTGCGCCGCATATTTCTTTATCTCTCTGGTGATTTCCTCCACCATCTTCGGATCCTGTCCGAACGCGATTCCCCCCTCCCTGACATTGGGACAGGAGATGTTGATCTCTAACATATCTACCGGCTCATGGGCAAGGCGTTCTACCACTTCCACATATTCCTCTGTGGTGTGCCCGCAGACATTGACAATGATTTTGGTATCAAACTGTTTTAAAAAAGGAATGTCCCGTTTGAGGAACAAATCAATGCCGGGATTCTGCAGTCCGATGGCATTTAACATCCCGCCATAAACTTCCGCCACTCTGGGGGTGGGATTTCCCTCCCAGGGCACATTTGCAACCCCCTTGGTCACCACTGCCCCAAGCTTATTCAAATCCACAAACTGGGAATACTCCTCTCCCGACCCAAAGGTCCCTGAGGCGGTCATCACCGGATTCTTCAGGGTAACTCCGCACAAATCTACCTTCATATTCATTCGAATCTTACCTCCTCTGCCAGAAATACCGGACCCTCTTTGCAAATCCGTTTGTAATTCACATTGCTGTGGTCATCTTTCTCACTGGATCTGCAGACGCAGGCAAGGCAGGCGCCGACCCCGCAGGCCATGCGCTCCTCCATGGAAATCCAGCACTCTATGCCATGTTCTGCGGCATAAGCCTTTAACGCTTTCAGCATCGGCGCAGGGCCGCAGGCATACATCACGTCGGCGGTAAGCCCATGCTCCCGGATGGCATCTAAGACATTCCCTTTTGTTCCGGCGCTGCCATCCTCGGTTGCAACATAGACCGCTCCCTGTTTTTCAAACTCTTCCATTAAAAACAGTTCATCGCGGAATCCAAGCACCATCTGTTTTTCACAGTCGAGCTCCCTGGCTAACTGCAGCATTGGCGGAATGCCGATGCCCCCGCCGATCAAAAACGCTTTTTTGTCTCTTTTCGTAAAGCCGTTTCCCAGAGGCCCCAAAACTTTTAACTGCATTCCGGCCTCCATGGCGCTAAACTCGGCAGTCCCTTTTCCCACGACCCGGTACACCAGGCGGATGGCGTTTTTTTCCCGGTCAATCTCACAAATACTGATGGGCCTTGGAAGTATCCTGCTCCCATCCCGGCTGTAAACGGACAAAAACTGCCCGGCCTTCGCATAGGACGCCATCTCCCCTACCGACAGCCACATACTGTAAATGCCTTCCGCCAATTTGTCCTGATTTATAATATCCGCTGTTTTCTCAAACTTTATCTGCATATTGACGTCTCCTTTAAGCCTCCTGATATACAATCGTTCCGCCCACAATCGTAGCGCGTACTTTTCCGGTCACTTCTCTTCCGTCAAACGGCGTATTCTTTCCCTTGCTGGCAAATTGCTTCTTATCAATTTTATAAGTGACTGTGGGGTCAAAAACCACAATGTCCGCCGTCTTGCCCGGCTGGATATCCCCCTTGTCAATGCCTATGATACGCGCCGGTTGGTAACTCATTTTCTCCGCCATCTGCATGGGGGTAAGATAACCGCCCAATACCAGTTCCGTGTAGGTAAGCGGCGCCGCCGTCTCTAATCCCACAATGCCGAAAGGAGCTTTTTTCATGGAAGTATTTTTCTCATCGAAGGTGTGCGGCGCATGGTCCGTGGCAATGACATCAATGATTCCTTCCCGCAGACCTTCTCTTAACGCATCCACATCTGCCTGGGTGCGGAGCGGCGGATTCATCTTATAGTTCGTGTCTGCATCTAACCCTAATGGCACGTTTTTCTCTACGTCTAAGGATGGCTCCACTCTTTTTATATCGTTGGAAGTCAGGGTGAAATGATGCGGGCAGACCTCCGCCGTCACCTTGACCCCTAAGGATTTTGCAATTTTTAATATCATGACGGAATTTTTGGTGGAGCAATGGCAGAGATGCAGCCTTGCCCCCGTATCATAGCTTAACATGACGTCCCTTGCCACAATGACATCCTCCACGGAGTTTGTGATGCCCTTTAAGCCCAGTTCCTTCGCCCGCTCATCCGCATTCATAACGCCGCCGTTGACCAGGTTACTGTCCTCACAGTGGGCGAGCACCAAAAGATCCAGCTCTTTTGCCTTTTCCATGGCTTCCCGGTACAACTGGGCGTTCATCACAGATCTGCCGTCCTCACTGATGGCACGAACCCCGGCTTGCGCCATCCCTTCAAGGTCCGCTAATTTTTTTCCCTGCTGCCCCTCCGTGACGGCTCCGACCTGCATCACATTCACAACGCCTACCGCCTTTGCCTTATTCTGGACATAATTTACCACATCCGCATGGTCTACCACCGGTTTGGTATTCGGCATGGCAAGAATCGTGGTGTAGCCGCCGTGCGCAGCCGCGCGGCACCCAGTCTCGATATCTTCTTTCTCTGTATAGCCTGGATCCCTTAAATGGACGTGCATATCAATGAAGCCCGGCATAACAAAGCAGCCCTGCGCATCTATGCTATGATCCGCTTTCTCATTTATATTTTTTCCGATTTTGGAAACTACTCCATTTTCCACGAACACGTCTGCAACCTCATCCATCCCGGTCGCCGGATTGATGACCTGCCCGCCTTTAATTAAGATTGTCATATTCTTTACTCCATTTCCTAACATACTTTTGTTTCATCCAAAAGGCAAAACTCTTATCTGTTATTTTAGCATATACAGCGGAAGGGGGCAACGTTTTGTTGTCCCCTCCATAAAGCAGCCTTATTCACTTTTCACCATCCATCACCCGCCAATCACATCAATCTGGCAGGATTTCATGGTCACCAGTGCAGCGTTGTGGCTTTCCGGAGTCACGCCTGCGCAACAGCTTGCATCCACTGTGATGTGTGTTTCCGGATACATGGCCTTTAAGATTAACGCATTTGACACTACGCAGATATCGGTGCACACGCCAATCAGCTCAATCTCATCCGCATCTGCCAATTCTTTGTCGTCATCCCAATGTATCCATCCAAAATTCGGCTTATCAAGATAGCGGCAGCCTTCCACCTCAAGTCCGTCTGCAATCTTCCACCCGTCCGTGCCATAGATACAGTGGGGAACCGGCAGATACTTTCCTTCCTGTGACTTAAGGTAGTCTTCGCTGTGGGTGTCCCGCGTGAAAATGACAATATCTCCATTGTTCTTATATTCAGAAATTTTATTTTTCACCTTCGGCAAAATGCTGCGCGCCTCTTCACTGCCCAGGCACCCAGTCACAAAATCATTCTGCATATCAACGACAATTAACGCTTTCTTCATCTTCTTATCTTTCCTTTCCATAGTGATCAATAGGAGGATTTGAGACAGATCATTCTCGCATATTTGTTCTCTGAATCCTCTGCAACGTGGATTTTCCCCTGCCGGATGTGGTGGTCGATCCTTCCGGCAAACCACCAGTCTCCCACACCATCTGGAAGCAGCCGAGGATGTCTCCCGATTACTCTCATTATAAATTTCCCCTGTCTGTTCGCGCAAGACAGAACGCACCGATTGCAGTGTTTTTCAGCCTCTGGCGCCGTCCTCGCGTCCCAGTTTTCTATAAATGGAACACCACATCGTCAAAAAGCAGGCGATGCCGCCGACAGCATTTGATATTGGCTCCGCCATAAAAACGCCGTTTACGCCAAATCCAACCCTGGGCAGCAGTAAGGTAAGCGGCACAACGATGAATGCTTTTCTCAGAAGCGAAAAGAAGATTGCATATCTGGAATATCCAAGCGCTGTAAAGGTTGACTGCCCCGTAAACTGGAAAGCCATCAAGAAAAATCCAAAAAAATATAATTTAAGGGCTTCCACCCCCACCTCGGCAAGCGCGGCGTCTTCCATAAAAATGGAGATTAAGAGCGCCGGCTCCTTTATTACAAAAAGCCATGCGGCAAGCGTGTAGGCAACCCCCAGCGCGGCGGTAAAGCGTATTCCCTGTTTCACGCGCCCATATTCCTTTGCGCCGTAATTGAAGCCGACGACAGGCTGGGAGGCATTGGTCAGCCCGCTGACGGGGAGCGTTAGGATATCGCGCACAGAATTGATGACCGTCATGATGCCGACATACAAATCGCCGCCAAACAGTTTCAGCGTTGCATTGCAGACAACCTGGACAAGGCAGTTGGTCCCCTGCATGATGAAGCCGGAAAGCCCCAACGCCGTAATTTCTTTTGTGAGCGACAGATTGATTTTTATGTATTTCCTCCTAATCTTAAGCAGTGCCTTTTTCCCCGTGAGGAACCGCAGCACCCAGGCAGCAGAGACCATCTGGCTCAGTATGGTGGCCAACGCCGCGCCTCCCACTCCCATATTCAGCACATAGATAAAAATCGGGTCAAGCACTAAATTTAAGAATGCGCCCACAACCGTTGTCATCATCCCTATCCTGGGAAACCCCTGCGCATTGATAAACCCATTTAAACCGGTTGAGAGCATCGCAAAGGGCGTTCCGAAAAGGTATATTTTCAGATAGGCGTCCGCATAGACATAGGATGCATCGCTCGCCCCGAACACATAAAGGATCGGTTTTCTAAAAAAATAGCATACGGTAAACATAACAGCGGAACAGGCAAGCAGCAGCGTAAAGGTATTTCCAAGAATTTCTTCCGCACGCTCCTCCTCTTTTGCCCCTCTTGCTATGGAAAAAAGCGGCGTCCCTCCCATCCCGAACAGATTGGTAAACGCCGCGATGAGCGTGGTGAGCGGGAAAGCAAGCCCTATGCCGGTCAATGCAAGGCTGTCCGCCCCCGGCAAATGCCCTATATACACTCTGTCCACCACATTATATAAAAGCTGGACAAGCTGCGCTAAGATGAGAGGCCCTGCCTGCAATAGGATGTTCTTCCATATTTGTCCCTTTGAAAAATCATTTGCTCTGCTGTTTCCTGATGCCATTGGAATGCCGTTTCCTTTCTCTCATGTTTTGCTCCCCTGCGCAGCCCCGACCTGTTTCCTGCAAACTTTCCTTACAATTTCCCATAAAGTTCCATGGAGACATATGCTTTGATATAGATTCCCTCAGGTCTGTAATCTTCCTCCAGCAACTCGCCATTCTTTCGGATTTGCTGCAGGATGCCTGCCTTGTCATAGGCGATGATTCGCTCCAGAAGGATCTTATCCTCCCGCATTAATTGGCAAAGCAGCTCCTTTAACGCTTCTAAGCCCGTCCCCTCTTTCGCCGAAATATTTAAGGTGTAGTCCGCCTTAAAATCACGGACAGGCTCCTGCTCTACTACCGCATCCTGCTTGTTAAAAAGCGTTATTACGGTTTTGTCCCGGATATCCAAGCGGCGCAGGGTATCGTAGACGATGTGCATCTGCTTCTCCCGCTGGGGATTTGCGGCATCCACCACATGGAGAACATAATCCGCATACCTTGCCTCTTCTAGCGTACTCTGGAATGCTTCAATCAAATGGTGCGGCAATTTACGGATAAACCCCACCGTATCTGTCAAAAGAATCTGCTGCCTGCCCGGCAGCTCTAACAGGCGGGTCGTAGGATCTAAGGTGGCAAAAAGCTTATCCTCCTCCAACACGCCCGCATCCGTCAGGCGGTTTAATAAGGTGGATTTCCCCGCATTGGTATAGCCTACAATGGCCGCCACCGGTATCTGGTTTTTCTGCCGCTGCGCCCTGGTAATCTCCCGGTGCTGGCGCACATCCTTTAATTCCCGGTTCAACTGGGCAATCCGGTCTTTAATCAGACGGCGGTCCATCTCCAGTTTTTTCTCGCCGGGTCCCCTGGTTCCGATTCCTCCTCCGAGGCGGGACATGGAACGCCCAAGGCCTGTCAGGCGGCTTCAACGGTATTTTAACTGGGCAAGCTCCACCTGGATTTTTCCTTCACTGGTAGCCGCCCTTGCGGCAAAGATATCCAGGATAATGAGGGTTCTGTCCATAACCTTCGTATCGAGCATGGATTCTAAATTTTTTAATTGCGCCGGTGACAGCTCGTCGTCGCAGACAATGCCGGTAGCCCCTAAACGTTCCGCCAATTCTGCAATCTCTTTCACTTTTCCCGTCCCCACATAGGTCCCCGGATGGATTAGTTCCCGCCTTTGTATCAGCGTTCCCACCACTTCTGCACCAGCCGTTTTTACCAGTTCCGCCAGTTCCGCTACGGAATCTTCGGCATCGTCTCCCTCCTGCTGGCTGACTCCCACTAATAGGACCCGCTCTTCCACTTCTTCTATTTTAAATAATTCCGCCATATATTTCCTTCCCCGTGAATCTTTTCTAAGATGCTTTGTCGATATCCTCTGTATCTTCCGTATTTTCCGTACCCTCGGTATGCTCCGTATCCGCCGCTTCGGTATCCTCGCCGGCCTGCACTTCCTCCGGCGTTGTTTTTACCCGGCGGTTTTTCAGAAACACATACTCCCTTTGCGCTGCAGCATCCTCCGGGCAGATCGCCAGATATTCCTCGATTGCAGCCAATGCCGCCGTGAAATCCGCGGTATACTCACAGGCTATGACTTGGTTAGACAGCAGCGCTTCCCTGTTTGTGACCGTTTCCATGGCAAGCCCCTGTTTGATGTATTCCAGGGCAGCCGCATAATTCCCCTTCTTCATTTCCATCTCGGCTAACGTGTTTAAGGTCTCGGAACTGGCTGCGCCTGACGCTACATAGGCCTCATAGTGCCTCTGCGCCTGTTCGGAGTCTCCCTTCGCCTCATAAGCCCTGGCAAGCGTCAGGTTGGCTTCTTTGCTCCCCTTCTCGATGGCGGCTGTCAGCTCTTTGACGGCATCTTCATACTCCCCAAGCAAATAATAAGCTTTTCCCCGGCAGGCAAGCTTTTCTGCGGAACTGCCTTTCACCTCTAAGGCTTTCTCCAAATAGGCTTTCCCCTCTTCTTCCAGGTGGTAAGCGGCAAGATTCTCATATATTGCTATAAAAAGGTTCCAATCGCTGCCGTTATATGTTACCGCATCAGAAAAATCGGCAAGCGCCTCTTCACTCTCCCCGTTCATAAGG
>CANQUZ010000076.1 GCA_947627165.1 uncultured Roseburia sp. | reverse complement strand
GTTTTATTTCGCAACTCCGTCTAACTCCCTTTCTTCACTTCCAATCACTTCCACCACCACCCGATGGGGCAGGCAGACAATGGTTTCCCCGCTCTTAGAAATCGCCTTCTGATGGACGCAGAGTTGATCCGGGCAGTCCGCTGTTACCATATCCGCCATACCCTCCCGGATGGACAGCACATTCTTCGTGACGCCATTGATTTCAATGGGGATTTCCTGGTCCTCCCGCAGGGAATACGCGCCGTACAGACTGCCGTCCACGCTGACCTCCACCTTCGCCCCCGCACTTTTATGCACTTGGGAAAACGCTGCCGCCACCGCAAGCGAGACTAAAAATGCCGCCGCTAAAAATAACACATCGTTTTTTGTAGAAATCTGTCTTTTTTTCATTGCCTACGCCAGCTCTCCCAGATAATAAAAGCCCTTGCATTCTTTTAGGGTGACATTCACGATTTTTCCAATCAATTCCGGGCTTCCCGGCAGATGCACCGTCGCATTATTGGAAAGGCGCCCCGTCACAAGACGTTCGTCCTGCCCGTTTTGCTCCTCCACCAATACCGGGAGCGTCTGCCCCGTCAAGGCCCCGGCTTTCTCCGCCGCAATCTCCTGCACCTCTTTTAACAAGCGGTCAAAACGCTCCTTCACCACATCTTCCGGCACCTGATCCTGCATCGTGGCAGCGGGGGTTCCGGTCCGTTTGGAGTAAATAAAGGTAAAGGCGCTGTCATAGCGTACTTTCCGCACCACATCCAGGGTTTCCGCAAAGTCTTCCTCGCTCTCCCCCGGAAAACCGACAATGATATCCGTCGTCAGGGCAATGTCCGGCACTGCGGCCCGGATTTTTTCCACCAGCTCCAGATAGTGCTCTTTATCATATCTGCGGTTCATCAGCCCTAAGATGCGGCTGCTCCCGGACTGCAGCGGCAGATGGAGATGTTTGCAGATTTTTTTGGAATGTTTCATCACTTCAATCAATTCATCCGACAAATCCTTCGGATGGGACGTCATGAAGCGGATCCGCTCCAACCCTTCTATGTTTTCAATCTCTTTCAGAAGTTCCGCAAAGCTCATGGGCGTCTCTAAGTTTGTCCCGTAGGAGTTGACATTCTGCCCTAAGAGCATGACTTCCACGACGCCGTCCGCCACCAGACGCTCAATTTCGCGGAGAATCTCTTTTGGCTCCCTGCTGCGCTCCCGCCCTCTGACATAGGGGACGATACAGTAACTGCAGAAATTGTTGCAGCCAAACATGATATTGACGCCGGATTTAAAGGAATATTTGCGCTCTACCGGCAAATCCTCCACAATCTGATCGGTATCTTTCCAGATATCAATGGTCATGCTGCTTCCCTTTTTGCGCTGGGGCCCAAAGGTGTTCTCCATAGCTGTGGCCATCAGCTCCGCAAATTTATAAATATTGTGGGTTCCAAAAATCAGGCTGACAAAGCGGTAGCTTTGCTGTATTTTTTCCACGACGGCAGGCTCCTGCATCATGCAGCCGCACATTCCAATCATCATAAAGGGATTTTTTTTCTGCAGCCCGCTTAAGTAGCCTAATCTGCCATAAACCTTGTTGTTGGCGTTTTCCCTGACGGTACAGGTATTGTAAAGAACGAAATCCGCTTTTTCCGAGTCCTCTTCCACATAGCCGATGGTTTCTAAGATTCCCGTCAATTTCTCCGAATCCCTGGCATTCATCTGGCAGCCAAAGGTGGACACATGGAACGTCAGCGGACTTCCCTTCGCCCCGGCTATCTGTTTTGCATATTCCCTGGCAATGTCCATAAAATAATACTGGCGTTCCGGCTCCGTCTCCGGTATCTGCTGTTTGTCTATCAACTTCAAAACGAATTTCTCTTCCATCATTACGTTCAAATCCTCACTTACTGCTTTCCATCTTGCTGTTTTTTACGGGCGCACCTGTCCGTTTCCATAAATGATATATTTTGTGCTGGTCAGCGCCTCTAACCCCATAGGGCCTCTGGCATGGAGTTTTTGGGTGCTGATTCCGATTTCCGCCCCGAACCCAAATTCAAATCCGTCGGAAAACCGGGTGGAAGCATTGACATAGACGCAGGCGGCGTCCACTTCCTTTAGGAACTGTTCGGCATTGGCATAGCTTTCCGTCACGATTGCCTCGGAATGCCCGGTATTATAGCGGTTGATATGGGCGATGGCCTCTTCAAGGGAAGAAACCGTCTTTACCGACAGAATATAGTCTAAATATTCGGTTCCCCAATCCTCTTCTTTTGCGGGCTTTAGCAGCTCCTTGTTCACTGTGATCATCTTCTCTGCCGCCGCAAGACTCTTTTCGTCCATGCGCAGCTCCACTGATTTCTCCCAAAGCGCCTCTGTGAGCTTCGGCAGAAGCTCCTCTAGGATGTTTTCATGAATGACGAGAGACTCGCAGGCATTGCAGACGCCGATACGCTGTGTTTTGGCATTTTTAATAATGTTGACTGCCATCATAACATCCGCGCTCTCATCCACAAATATATGGCAGTTTCCCGTCCCTGTCTCAATCACCGGGATGGTGGCGCAGTTTACCACCGTCTGAATCAGCCCCGCGCCGCCCCTGGGGATTAAAACATCCACGTATTCGTTCATTTTCATAAAAGCCGCCGCCGTCTCCCTGGAAGTATCCGCGATGAGGGAAACCACCTCTTTGGAGATGTTTATACGCCCTAAGGTTTCCTGTATCACAGAGACGATGGCAATGTTGGAATGAATGGCGTCGCTGCCGCCTTTTAACACCACTGCATTTCCGGTTTTAAAGCAAAGTCCGAAGGCATCGACCGTCACATTGGGACGCGCCTCATAAATCATGCCCACCACGCCGATGGGAACCCGTTTTTTCCCAATGCGGAGTCCGTTGGGACGCTGTTTCATGGAGAGGACTTCCCCAATCGGATCTTCTAACGACGCCACCTGGCGCAGCCCCTCCGCCATCTGCGCAATCCTGCTCTCATTTAACAGCAGACGGTCAAGCAGCCCCTCCGGCATCCGATTCTTCCTGCCGTTCTCTAAGTCCTTTTCATTTGCCGCTATGATTTCCGCCGCATTGGCCTCCAAAGCATCCGCCACTGCTAATAAAGCCCTGTTTTTATCATCGGCTCCAAGCTTTGCCGCATCGGATGACGCCTCTTTTGCTTTTTTGCAGATTTCTACTAGTTCCATGGCAATCGCCCTCCTTTTTCTCTCTATCCTCTCATGCCAGCCGGGACAGGATCTTTTGAACCCTTACGCCCTTTCTCAATCCTCCCCGCAGCGATAACAGCCCTGTTCCGTATAGATGCGATGCATCTTCACGTCCGTCGCAAGCGTCTCTAAGGCTTCCTCCATCTGGTGCCCATAAGCTAACGCCATGCGTTTTGCGGCAGGGAAACGGGCAAAATACCTGTCATAATATCCTTTTCCGTAACCGTACCGGTTCCCTTTTTTGTCAAATGCCACGCCGGGCACGAGCACAACCCCGTCCCCCGGCTCTATCAGCGGGCAGTCCGCCGCCGGTTCTAACACATGGAAGCGTCCTTCCACCAAATGTTCTAACGACGGCACTTCATAAAAATCCATCCGGCAGTCCGCCCCGGTCCTCGGCAGCGCAACCCGCTTCCCCGCTTTGAATGCCCCGTCTAAAAAGGGGCGGCAGTCCACTTCGTTTCCCAGGGGATAATAGCCGAATAGTACCTCGGCGGTCCCATACCATTCTTCCATCAACAGCGTTCTGCAAATGGCGCCGCTTAGCTCCTGTACCTGGGAAGCTCCCATCCGCTCCCGGATTTTTTTGTGTTCCCGCCGTATCTGTTCGACGCTTCCAGGCGCTTCCCGCTTAGGAGAGATTCTTTTTGTTTCCATATTTTTCTCCAAGATTCTCAATGCTTCCGTCCGGATTTACCACGTCAATCTGATTCAGCTGCGCCGTAAGATTTTTCTTTACGTCCGCCACGAACTGTTTCCGCAGCATTTCCTGTTCCCGTCGCTCCGCCTCTGTCAATCCCTCCGCCTTAGACTTGCGGTACAGTGCGTTGATGCGGTCTATCTGTTCCTGTCTCACCTTTTCCTCCTGCTTTCCCCGCTACCCAATCGTTTCCAAAATGAAATCCTGGATGCGAAAACTCTCTTTTTTGTCCGCCTTAAAGAGCGTCCCCACAAAACTGTCCTCAAACATATGGTGTAAAATGCAGACGTCCTTTCCGTTGGCGATAATCATATCCACGCCGGATAAGGTCGCGATTTTCGCCGCCGTCAGCTTGGTCGCCATGCCGCCGGTGCCCACGTCGCTGCCGGTGGAGGCTTTTGCCATACGGTAAATCTCCGAATCCATCTTCTCCACCACTTCAATCAGTTCCGCCGCCGGGTTTTTTCTCGGATCATCGGTAAAGAGTCCATCGATGTCCGAAAGCAGAATCAATAAATCCGCCCCCACCAAAGAAGCCACGATTGCCGATAAGGTATCATTGTCCCCGAACTGCATTTCATAGGTGGAGACGGTGTCATTCTCATTGACAATGGGAATCGTGCCTAACCGGAATAATTCCTCAAAGGTGTTCCTGGCATTTTGCCGGGCTACCGGATTAATCATGGTGTTTTTGGTCATCAAAATCTGTCCCGCTACCTGATTGTACTCCGAGAACAGCTTCTGATAAATCATCATCAGCCTTGCCTGTCCGATGGCGGCGCAGGCCTGCTTGGTCGAAATGTCCCCCGGACGCTCCTTCATCCCTAACGTCTGCCGCCCTACTGCAATGGCGCCGGAGCTTACCAGACACACATCCATGCCGCGGTTCCTGAGATTGCAGAGCTCCCGCACCAGATGCTCTAACTTGGTGAAATTCAGATTGCCCGTCTCCTCATAATTCAGAGAAGACGATCCGATTTTGACTACGATTCTTTTTTTATTGCATAAATTAAAAGTTTTCTGATCCATATGCCACATTCCTCTTTATCTGCCGCAGGCGTATGCCTGTCACTTAACGTATACGTATTACTCTACCATATCTTATGGAAAATGGCAAAATATTTATCCAAAAAAGTATTGAGAAAACTTCTTTTAAAAAGCATTTATTTATGTTACAGTTTCTACAGTACCGTTCGTAACGGCTATCAAAAACACAAGCTTGATTCTGCAAGCGGCGCGGAAATGGAGAACTATGTATCAAAAATTACTTTCTTTTTTACTTATCTTATCGATCGGCTGCGGTCTTCTCACAGGCTGTGGGAAACCGATTTCCCGATCAGGCTTTTATTTTGACACCATCATCACTGTCACGCTCTATGATTCTTTTCGGGAAGATTTATTGGACGGCTGTTTTTCTCTGGCAAAGCAGTATGAGGCCTATTTTTCCAACACTCTGCCGGACAGCGACATCTCTAAAATCAACCAGGCAGAAGGTGCCCCTGTCACAGTCCACGAGGAAACGATTGAATTATTGGAAAAAGGGATTTCTTACGGGGAATTGAGCAATGGCGCTTTTGACATCACCATCGGAAGACTCTCTGATTTGTGGAATATCTCCTTAAAGGCCCTGTTGGAAGAAACGGACTCTTCCCTGATCCCGGATCCTGCTGAGATTGCGGCAGTGCTTCCCTCCATTGATTATACTTGCGTAGAAATAAACGGAACTGAAGTGACGCTCACAAATAAAGATGCCAGGCTGGATTTGGGCGGGATTGCCAAGGGCTATATCGCAGACAAGATGAAAGACTATTTATTGGAACATGGGGTTCGCAGCGCACTGATTAACCTGGGGGGAAATGTGTTAACGGTGGGTTCCAAACCGGACGGCTCCCCCTATACCATCGGCATCCAGTATCCCTTCCAGGAGGTGGGCTCTTCCATTACTGCCGTGGACGTCCAAGACTCCACCGTGGTATCCTCCGGCGTCTATGAGCGTTATTTTCAGGTGGGGGACACGCTTTACCACCATATTTTAGACCCAAAGACAGGCTATCCCTATGATAACCATCTCTTAAGCGTTACCATTATAACGAAGCATTCCGCAGACGGCGACGCGCTCTCTACGATTTGCTTCGCTTTGGGATTGGAGGACGGCATGGCGCTTGCGGAGAGCCTGGCGGATACGGAAGCCGTCTTTATCACAGATGACTACAAGCTGCATACGACCTCCGGCATCTAAATGTTTCTTCCCGGAGCAAAAGGGACTTTGCACGAAAAGCGCAAAGTCCCTTTTTCCATAGCCGTCTTCTAAACGGAAAATTTTCCCACGACTTCCTGCAGCCGGTCGGCAAGATACAAAAGCTCCTGCGAAGATTCTTTTACCTGCTGCATCGTTTCGCTCATGCTGTGCACGGTATCCGCCGTATTTTCCGCTGCCGCCACATTCTCGGCAGATATCTGCGCTAAAGAGGACACTTCCTCGCTGATGGAAATCCCCGACGTATTCAGCACATCTATCTTTTGCTTGATATTCTGTATGTTCTTTAACGATTTTCCCGCGCCGTCCGCAACGATGCTGGAAGTATTCTTGGTTTCCTCTAACTGCAGCTGCTGTGCGTCCATATTTCTCTGCACTTCCGCCATAACCTCCACCATCCGGGCGGAAGTCACCGTGATTTCCTGCAGGATTTTTTTAATCTCCTCGCTGGATTGATTGGACTGCAGCGACAATTTGCAGATTTCTTCCGCCACAACGGCAAACCCGCGGCCGGCGTTCCCTGCCCGCGCCGCTTCGATGCTGGCGTTTATGGACAACAAATCCGTCTGCTCCGCAATCTCCTGGGTGGACACTACCGCCCGTTTGATGCCTGCTACTGCAGATTCTATCAGGGAAATCTGCTCTTCCACCCGCAGGACAGAGGCTTTCGTGTTGTCGTTTGAGCGGGATAAATCTTCAATGACTTCCACCGACTTTTTCTCACGCTCCGACATATCCGCCGCATAGTCTGTCATGTCGTCCATCTCACAGGTAATCAGGTCAATCTGGCTGCTGATTAGCTCTACGTCGCTGTGGGCGTTCTCCGTGCTGTCCGCCTGCCGTCTGGCTCCCTTGGCAATCTCCTCGACGGAAACCTGGACCAAATCCGCCGCATCCGCCGTCACCTGCGCCATCCCAAAGAACAGTTCCGCAGCGTCTTTCAAATCGCTGCAGGAAGTCTTGATTTCCCGCACCATTTGCTGAAATGTCTCCTGAACGCTCACGCAGTTCCGGTAGATGTCGCCAAATTCGTCGTTTACCCGCAAATCTTTTTGATTCGGTTCATGCCCAAGCCTTCCGTCCGCAAGACGTCCCAGGAAACGCCAGATTCTATCCATCCTAACCACCATGCCGCGGGAGATAACGCTCACCGCCGTTCCTGCGGCAAGGGCACAAAACAGCGAGAACAGCGTAATCCGCATCGTCTGGGAGCGCACAAGCGCGCGTATGCTCTCACTGTCTTTTACCACCTCGATGGCTCCTAAAATGCTTCCATCGGAATTAATCAAAGGCTGATAGAGCACATAGCTTTCCTTCCCTAAAATATTCTCATCCTTCAAAAAAAACTCTTCCCCGGATTCGATGCGGGCGTATATCTGTTTATCCGCCGGCGTGCCGTTGGCCCTTGCGCCTTTCTCCGTCTTTAAGGTGGTAATCATGCGCAGGTTCCCAAACAGCATAGAGACATGGAAACCTGTTTTTTCGCACAGTGCGTCAATTAATTGGAAGTCCCCGTTTAATTTTTTATCGCCTTTCCGCACCGCTCCCACATAATCCACCGTGTAATCTCCCTCGTAGAGATTGGTATAAGTCTCATTGACGGAAGCCGCCACGATGGCAAGGGAATTTTGGATTTCTTTTTCTATCGCATTCTTTAACGTCCCTGTGCTGATGACCGACACCAGCACGCACACCACTAACATGGGCAAAATGCAAAGCGTCAAGAGGCGTTTTGAAAAAGTCCAGAACCGTCTCCGCTGTTTGTTCTCCTTAGACCTGTCAGGCGCAAGCTCTTTCTGCGTCCCGGTGTTCACATCTTCCTGTTTTGCTTTTTTTCTCTGCATACGCAACCGTTCCTTTTCTCCCGTTAGGTTTGCGCTCTCCCTGCGCCAGTCAGGGAGATCCCTTCTTTAAGCAAGCTCTATCTCAATTTGAAGTTCTGAGCCTTCCGCTGCCCCTAACCATTCTTTTTCTGCCACCGCGCAAACTCCGTCTCGGATTTCCAGTTCTTTTTCACCGCACATCGCGCGGACAATTCTGTATTCTCCATAGGGCAGACGTTTCTTATTATAATAGCGCACGCTGCAGCTCCGATTCGCAAAAGGAAGCCTTAACTCCGCCACGCCTTCTGCGTCAAACTGCTCCTCTACCAGTTTTGGTTCCATGCAGAGGTTTCCATTCTCGCCCCGCACGCCAAACGCCTCTGTAACCATCGTCAGCATATACCAGCTTGCCGCCCCGGTCAGGTAATGGTAAAGGCCGCGTCCCTTTGCGTCAAAGTACTCCGGAATCCCCGGATAGATTTTGCTGACTTCAAAATTCAACGCCGTGTCAGAGAGCGTCTTTAACGCCTGATAGCCCTCCCGCACAAATCCTCTTTGATAAAGCGCATTGGCATACATAACCGTCATATGGGAAAAGACTGCGCCGTTTTCTTTTTCTCCATAGGCAAATCCAAACATTCTTCCAAGATCGAATTTTTCTTCCTGAAAGTCCGTATTTAATCGGTACCCGCCCGCCTCTCTCTCATAGAGGTAGCAGTCGGCGCTCTTACAAATCGCCTTCACCTGTTCCTCGGTCGCCGTGCCGCTCATTACCGCAAACACCTGGCCCGTCAGCATCATGCGCACTCCCTGGGGGAAGGCGCCCTCCACTGCATTTCCGTGGTTGTCATAGTAACTGTTAAACCAATGGTTTCCGGAGCCGTCGCCTATCCACTCCGCTTTCCGGATGTGCTCCATCATCCACTCCGCTTTCTCCTCAAGGTTCCCAGCCACGGCTTCCACCATAAATTCCGCTTTCCGCCCGCTGATCTCATG
>CANQUZ010000075.1 GCA_947627165.1 uncultured Roseburia sp. | reverse complement strand
CTCTTCTCGCTTCGCCGCAGACAGCTTTTTGGAATCATTGATGTATAAAATGTCGCAGTCCTTTGGGAGAATCACGGCCCCCGCCACCACAGGCCCTGCCAGGGGGCCCCGCCCTGCTTCGTCAATGCCGCAGATGTAGCCGCAGGAGGCATATTCCTTTTCATATGCCTTTAAGCGTTCCGTCCGCTCAAGTTCCGCGTCCCGCTTTTGCAGCCGTTTTTTTGCCTGTTCCACGAGTTTTGCCGCCCCGGCGCGCCCATCCTTCTCATAGCACGCTATAAAATGAGGCAGCATATCATCTTGTGCTGCCTTTAACTCTTCCCTTATCTCTTCGATTTTTTTCTCTTCCATAACTTTCCGTGCCTTTCCCTCCGCCGCTTTCCGGTCAGACGTCTTTTTTATACTTTTGCCGCCGATCCACCAGACCGATTTTATCCAACGGGAAAATCCGGAAATAAGCCCTGCCGATGATGTCTTTCCTCTGTATCATGCCGACTCTCTTATCCCTGCTGTCCATGCTGTTATTCCGGTTATCCCCCATGACAAAGTATTCTTCCTCCCCAATTACCAGTTCTTCTCCCGCCATGCCTGCGGAATCAATGACTTCCTTTCCGTAGGACTCGGACATCCGCTCTCCGTTGATATAGATGCTGCCCTTCTCATCTATCCGCACACGCTCTCCCGGCATTCCGATAATGCGTTTGATGTAATACACCCCGTCCTCGTGGGGGAATACAATGATATCAAAACGCTCCGGTTCCCTCCAACGGTAAGTGAGCTTATCTACAATCAAATGATCGCCGTCATAGAGGGTAGGCTCCATTGAGGCGCCGCTTACCACAGTGCGCTGCCCTACAAATTGTATCACAAGAAATGTCAGCCCTATTACAACCGCCGCATAGAGAAAAAATTCTATTGCCGCTTTTTCGCCATATGATTCCTTCATGCTCTCACGTTTCCTCGTCCGGCAGTTCGATGGTAATCCTGCCTAATTTTCCACTGCGAAATTCGTCAATCACAAGCGCCGCCGCCTTGCCGTAATCTAACTCATTTCCCTTCGCGACACAGTTCCGGTTCTCCGCAATCTGCTTTAAAATGTCCACAGCAGAAGCCGCTTCCTCCGCCTGATAGCGTTCCTTGAGGACGCCCGGATACATTTTCTGTAAGATTCCGATTAACTCCAACGCCAATTCGTCTATGTTTAAGATTTCGTCATTCATCGCCCCAATCAGCGCCAGCCTGAGCCCTACCAGCTGATCTTCAAATTTGGGCCAGAGTATCCCCGGAGTGTCCAACAGTTCCACATTTTTATTTAGCCTAATCCACTGTTTCCCTTTCGTGACTCCCGGCTTATTCCCGGTCTTAGCGCAGGCCTTTCCCGCATAAGAATTGATAAAAGTGGATTTGCCCACATTGGGGATGCCCGCTACCATGGCGCGCACAGGGCGATTCAGAATCCCCCTTTTCCTGTCCCGCTCTATCTTTTCTTTGCATACCTCCATCACCACGTTGGCGACGTTTTTCATCGCCGCTTTGCTCCTGGAATCTAAGCATACCACAAAATAGCCCTTTTTTTGGAAAAATTCCGCCCATTCCCGATTCCTTCTCTCATCCGAAAGATCGGACTTGTTCATCAAAATCAGGCGGTATTTCTGTTTTCCCAACTCATCAATGTCGGGATTGCGGCTGCTGAGCGGAATCCTTGCATCCACCAGCTCTATGATCAAATCAATTAATTTTATATCTTCCTGCATTTGACGCTTTGCTTTCGTCATATGCCCCGGATACCACTGAAACTGCATATTTTTCCTCATTTCTGCGGATTTTTCCGCTTTTTACCGGATAAAGCCAAAATCATTCAGGGAAGTCACCCGAAACCATGCCTTTCCTATGATATATTCTTTTTTGATATTTCCAATGTTGGCGTAGCGGCTGTCCTCGCTGTTATTGCGGTTGTCCCCCAGCACGAAATATTCATCCGCCCCCAATACGATTTCTTCGGAGGCAAGCCCCGCATCCTCTATGGATGTGACGTCCGCTTCCTCCTGAAACACTTCCCCATTGACATATAACGCGCCCTTTGTAATCTCTAACGTATCCCCCGGCACCGCCACGACACGCTTGACATAATAGTGGGATTTTTCATTGCCGTTCGGCAAAAACACAATAATGTCGTTTGGCTTTGGATCTGAAACACGGTACACAAACCGATTGACTAAGATATTGTCCCCCTCGTTTAAGGTGTTTGCCATAGACTGACCCACCACGCTGGTGCGCAGCCCAATAAAATACACAAAGGTAAACGCCAGCATGACGGTTATGAATAGTTCAAATGCCCAGGCTGCCGCCGCCTCTACCACGGTAATATTGATTTTTTTCTTTCGTTTTCCAAAGTGTAGCCCGCCTTTTCTTCTTCTGCCCACAGACGTTCCCTTTCTCTTACGCGGATACCGTTTTTTACGTCTTATACTTTATCACAAAGGACGTTCCTTCGCAAGAGCCATCCTCGCCACACAAACAAAGCAGTCTTTGTACAAAAAGCAATCTTTGTGCGCAAAAAAAGCAGCCTGAGACGTTTCTCGCCCGGACTGCCCTTTTTATCACAATTTAAAATAATTCGTTTCTGACTTGAGCCTCCTGCTTAAATCGAAAAGCTCTTCTGTTTCACTCCTGCAGGCATCAATCGTTTCCGAGAGCGCACACATATTAGCGCTCGTCTCCTGGGAGGAAGCCGCGTTTTTCTGGGAGATTGCCGCTAACTGCTCCACAAAACCGTTGATGGCAATCTGCTGTCCCTCCAGCCGGTCTATCTGCCCATAAATATCCTTGACGGAGGCGGAAACTGAATCCACTTCCGCATGAAGCCCCATAAACGCTTCCCTCGTGTTGAGCAGCCTGTCTTTCTGTATCTGGATATCCTGATTCAGCTCATTCATCTTCTTGACATTCTCGTTTGAATTATCCACTAATTCCCTGACAATGGCTTCAATCTGGCTTGCGCTGTGGGAGGATTCCTCGGAAAGGGATCGTATCTCCTCTGCCACAACGGCGAATCCCCTTCCCGCTTCCCCTGCGCGGGCTGCCTCAATGCTGGCGTTTAGGGACAATAAATTGGTCTGCTGGGCAATCGTCTGGATCATCTGGACTGCTTCGCCGATTTTCTCTGCGGAAGAGTTTGTGGCGTTTGTCTGCCCTGCCACCACGTCCATATTTGATAAGGTCTTATCGTTAATCGCCGCCAATTCCGTCAGGTTCCCCATTGCCTGATCCGCCAGTCCGTTCATCCGCTCCACTGCCACTTCCAGAGTCTGTACGCTCTTTGTGTTCTGGCCGATGACATAGGTCATGTCGGATACCTGTTCGCTCGCCGTGGCTGTCTGCTGCGCCTGAGACGCGATTCTTTGCACGATTTCTTCCACTGCGGTATTTACGGAGCCTACATTCTCCGCAATATCATTGATATCCTTATTGAACTGCAGATTGCTGGTGTTCAAAGTCTCCGCCTGATCCGTAAGAGCCGAGACAATCCTTTTTAACTGCCCATGCAGCTGATTGACCGCCTGGTTCATAATATCCACTTCGTCTTTGCTCCCGCCATCCGACTCTTCAACCACACCGCTTAAATCGCCATCGGCTAAACGCCTCACTTTTTCCGAAGCGTTTTGCATACGCCTTGCAATGGAATTGCAGAGGAGGCTGGAAACAACGAGGCAAATCAGATAGATTGCCCCCGCGCTGACGCAAAGGATGAGAATAATCGTGCGCTTGAACTTCTCTATGTCAGCCTTGGATTTTCCCGCAAACACCGCGCCGTCGCCTTTAGGGATGTAATAGCCGTAATAAGTCTCCCCGTTGACGGAAATATTTTTGTCAAACAGCGTGTTTCCTTTTTTTACCACAATGTCAAGGACTTCCTCCGGCGCCTTCGTCCCGATGATCCCCTGCATCGAGCTGTCGATTCTCATATCTTTCTCAATGACCGTGATATCAATCGCAACGCCCTGATTCCTCAGATAATTCACATCTCCGTGATAACCGCAGGCCGCCGACTTTAACGTCTCTTCCATCCGTATGTCAATCTCTTTGAACGTTATCGAAAGGCTTATCACCAGAAGCAGCAGCCCCAGAAAAAGCAGCGAAACGATCTGTATCCCTAATAACTTTGCCCTAATTTTCATTCGTGTCTCCCTTACCTCTTCGTCCATGAAAACAGGAAAATAAATCCCTACCAAGAATTATAACAATACAATTCCGGAATTTCAAGATAATATAGATATTATGTGTATAATATTGTCAATATGTCATCATCGAAACGCAATTCTATTATATAGTTTTAACATAGGCGCGCCATACGAAGCGCTCGCTTCGGCATAGAAAAAGAGCTCCGCAGGAAACGGAACTCTTTTCGCCTTATTTCACGATTTCTTTTACTTTCGCTTTCTTACCAACGCGGTCTCTTAAGTAGAATAATTTCGCACGTCTTACTTTACCCTGACGGACAACTTCTACTTTCTCTACGTTCGGTGAGTGCAACGGCCATGTTTTCTCTACGCCTACGCCGTTTGATATTTTACGGACAGTGAAAGTCTCGCGGTTGCTTCCGCCCTGTCTCTTGAGAACCACTCCTTCAAAAACCTGGATTCTCTCACGGTTTCCCTCTTTGATCTTACCGTAAACTTTTACGGTATCGCCAACGCGGAACTGCGGAACTTCCGATTTTAACTGTTCTGCTTCAATGCTTTTGATGATTTCATTTGCGTTCATTTTGTGACCTCCTATGATTTGGATGTTCTTAATACGCCTATTCGTAACAGAGGACCATCTATTTATTCACAACTTCTATATCATACCACAAGAAAATAAAATTGTAAAGTAAGATTTTTCGGCGTGCAGCCAAACCTCTTGCTCTCCCATCGCAAAGGGTTTCCTTTTTTCAAGGGATTTCAGCCGTTGCGCCCCAGATATGCCTTACGCTCTTTCTCGGTCAGATCCGCCTTTGGGAGCAAATCCGGCCTGCGCTCTTTGGTCCGCAGGATTGACTGCTCCCTGCGCCATTCCTCCACTTTCTTGTGGTTGCCGGACAGCAGGACGGCAGGCACTTTTTTCCCATGCCACTCTTCCGGCCGGCTGTACTGGGGGTATTCCAGCAAGTTTCCCTCGAAAGATTCCGTGGAGCCGGATTCGTCGTTGGTCAGTACGCCGGGCACCATCCGGGAAATGGCGTCTACCATCACCATTGCCGGAAGCTCCCCTCCGGTCAGCACATAATCCCCGATAGACACATAATCCGTCACAATCTCCTGAAGGACCCGCTCGTCGATTCCCTCATAATGCCCGCATAAGAAAATCAAGTCTTCTTCCCTTGCCAGCTCCTTTGCCATGGACTGGGTGAAGGAAGGCCCCTGGGGAGTCAGATAAATCGTCCTGGGTGGCGTCCCAATCCTGTCCACAATGGATTTCCATGCGTCATACACGGGCTGCGCCTGCATCAGCATACCGGCGCCTCCGCCATAAGGGTAATCGTCTACTTTTTTATGCCTGCTTAACGTGTAATCCCGGATGTTTACCGCCTCAATCGACAGCAGCCCTTTTTCCGCGGCCCTGCCTATGATACTGGTGTTTAAGCCCTGCAGCACCATTTCGGGAAACAATGTCATAATATGAAATCTCATTTCTGCAATTTCATCCTCCCGTTTTACTTCGCGTTGGCTTCCCGAAGGCCCGGAAGGAGGTGGATTTCCATCACCCCGCCTGCGAGGTCTACGTTCTTGACGCACTCCTTAATCGCCGGCACTAAGAGTTCTTCCTTTCCCTCTCTGCCAATGACATAAACGTCATTTGCCCCCGTCTGCATTACATTGCAGATTTCTCCTAATTCCTCCCCCTCATCGGAAACCGCCCGCAAACCTATCAGGTCGACAATGAAATATTCGTCTTTTTTTAACGGCACTGCATTCTCCCTGGTGACATAAAGGCTTTTTTTCCGATATGGCTCTACGTCATTGATATTGTCGATTCCTTCAAATTTCAAGATCACCATATTTTTAAAGAATTTCACACCGGCAATCTTTAGCTCCACCTTTTCTTTTCCGGTATCTAATACGACTTGCTTTAATTTTTTAAATCGTGCCGGGTCGTCTGTGGTGGGAAATACTTTTACTTCTCCCCGCACTCCATGGGTGGTGGCAATCACCCCTACCTGTAACAGATCTTCCATGTTTCTCCTTACCATTCCGCCGTTTCTTTTTTCCGCATTTTTACAGGGCAGCCAAACGCGCGCCCCGCCAAACATCCCATTGCCAGGAATAAGAAAAAGAGGCCGCCGCACTAAGAATTTTCCATACAAGACAGGCTGCCGCATACGGCGTTAATCCACATCCTGTATCTATTTTACTTAGTACGGCAGCCCCTGTTTGGAAAAAAGAACTTACTGTATGATTTCTACAATCACTTTCTTTTCTTCTTTTGAGGCAGCAGCCTTCACAACGGAACGGATCGCTTTCGCAATACGTCCCTGCTTGCCGATTACCTTGCCCATGTCAGACTGCGCTACGCGCAATTCCAACACAATGGCTTTTTCATCTTCGGTTTCCGTTACGACAACCTCTTCCGGGCAATCAACGAGTGATTTGGCAATTACTTCTACTAATTCTTTCATAGTTCCACCCCGCTAACCCTATTTCTCGATACCAGCGTTCTTAAAGATTCTGGCAACTGTATCTGTTGGCTGAGCGCCGTTAGCTAACCATTTCTTTGCTAACTCTTCATTTACATGATACTCGCTTGGATTTTTTGTCGGATCATAAGTTCCAATCTCCTCGATGCATTTTCCGTCTCTTGGAGCTCTGGAATCTGCAACTACGATTCTATAGAAAGGAGCTTTCTTCTGTCCCATTCTTCTCAATCTGATCTTTACTGCCATCTTTCTCACCTCCTTGAATGATTGAATGCTTTATCAAAAAGGAAAGCCTTTAAACAATCCCCTTTTGCCTTTTTTCATCATGCCGGGCATCTGCTTCATCAGCTTTTTCGCCTGTTCAAACTGTTTGACTAAGCGGTTCACCTCAGCGATATCCACGCCCGCTCCCTGGGCGATTCTCCGTTTTCTGCTGGGATTTAGCAGGGAGGGATTCTGTCTCTCCTCCAAGGTCATGGAATAAATAATCGCCTCTGTACGCGCCATGCTCTTCTCGGTTTCCACTTCGTCAATCTCCGGCATCCTGCCTCCGCCCAATCCAGGCATCATGCCAAGGATGCTGGACAGGCCGCCCATTTTTTTCATTTGACTCATGGATTCTAAATACATCTCAAAGTCAAATTCGTTTTTGCGCATCTTGTCTTCGATTTTTTTTGCCCGCTCCTCATCAAACTCTTCCTGCGCCTTCTCAATGAGGGTCAGCACATCCCCCATGCCAAGAATGCGGGACGCCATACGGTCGGGATAAAACTGCTCTAAATCGGAAATTTTCTCTCCCATGCCTGCATACAAAATCGGTTTGCCGGTCACTGCGCGGATGGAAAGGGCCGCTCCGCCGCGGGTATCGCCATCGAGCTTTGTAAGGATAACCCCGTCGATGCCGATTTTTTTGTCAAACATTTCCGCCACATTCACTGCGTCCTGCCCCGTCATGGAATCCACCACCAGGATGGTCTGGGACACCGGAACGCTTTCTTTTATGGAAACCAATTCCGCCATCATATCTTCGTCAATGTGGAGACGGCCTGCGGTGTCGATAATCAACACATTGTAATCGTGCTTATCGGCGTGTTCCACAGCCGCTTTCGCAATGTTCACGGGACTGTTTTTGTCTCCCATGGAGAACACTTCCACGCCCTGCTTTTCCCCGTTAATCCGCAGCTGCTCAATCGCCGCCGGGCGGTAGGTGTCGCAGGCTGCCAAAAGAACCTTTTTGCCTTTTGCTTTGAGCTTGCCGGCAATCTTTGCCGTGGTGGTGGTCTTACCTGCCCCCTGGAGGCCTGCCATCATGATGATGGTCAGCTCTTTGCCGGGCTTTATGGCAATCTCCACTGTCTCGGAGCCCATCAGCTTAATCATCTCTTCGTTTACAATCTTGATGACCATCTGCCCCGGATTCAGTCCGTTCATCACGTCCTGCCCTATGGCGCGCTCCTGCACATCCTTAATGAACTGCTTGACCACCTTGAAGTTTACATCCGCCTCTAAAAGAGCCATCTTGACTTCTTTTAATGCCGTTTTGACGTCCTCTTCGGTCAGGCGTCCTTTGCTCCGCAGGTTCTTAAATACATTTTGAAGTTTTTCAGATAAACTGTCGAATGCCATCCTAATCCTCTATTCCGGAGCGTTTGCGCGACGGCTCATCTGCCGTCAAAGCTATTTGTGACGCTCCGGTACAAATAGCCGATGGAAAAACCAGTACATCCGTGGATTTTTCCATCTATAGCTCCTCTAATATCTGACTGGAAATCTGTTGAATCTCGGCAAAAACATCTTCATCGCCATCGGTGTGGAAACCTTCCGCCAACTGGCGGATCCGCTCTACTTTCCGCTTCGCGGAATGAAACTTTGCAATGAGGTGCAGCTTCTGCTCATAGCCCTCTAAGGTCTTTGTACAACGCTTTACCATATCGTGCACGCCCTGGCGGCTGATGCCTTCCTCATCTGCAATTTCGCCTAATGACAAGTCGTTGAAAACGAAATCTTCGTATATCTTTCTCTGATGTTCGTTTAGCAGCTCTCCATAAAAATCATAGAGATACGCCTGCTCTACTTTTTCTTCCATTTCCATCACCGTTGATTAGACTATCACAAAAAGCATACAGTGTCAAGTATTTTTTCTTGACACTGTATGCTTTTTCGTAGCAGTTCAGCCATAAGCAGTCTCGTAGGCGAATCATGCTTGCATGAATGAGCATACGAGACTGCTTATGAGCAGAATGCCCGTTCATGAGCAATTTTGAAGCCCGTAGTGCGGGATTGCGAATGACGCGGGCTGAACCAATGTCATTAAGTTAACAGCTAACAGATTGAAATGGTTAGATTCTTTTTATGGGGTCTAACCATTTTT
>CANQUZ010000074.1 GCA_947627165.1 uncultured Roseburia sp. | reverse complement strand
CTGGGTGGATTATGCCAATAAAACAGGCGCGGTTATTATTTATGATGCGGCTTATGAAGCGTATATTTCCGAGGAGAATGTGGCGCATTCCATCTACGAATGCGAGGGCGCTAAGACCTGCGCCATCGAGATAAAGAGTTTCTCTAAAAATGCAGGCTTCACCGGCGTGCGCCTCGGATATACCGTAGTCCCCAAAGAATTAAAATGCGGGGAGGTTTCTTTAAATGCTATGTGGGCAAGACGCCACGGCACCAAATTTAACGGCGCGCCTTATCTCGTGAGGCGGTTTATTCAGAGGCTGGAAAAGCCCAGTTAAAAGAACAGGTGTCTTACTATATGAAAAATGCCTCTGCAATTAAGAACGGGTTAAAGGATGCGGGATATACAGTGTTCGGCGGCGTAAACGCGCCATACATATGGTTAAAGACGCCGGATAAGATGACGTCTTGGGATTTCTTTGATTATCTGTTGGAAAATGCAAATGTGGTGGGCACTCCGGGTTCCGGTTTCGGTCCTAGCGGGGAAGGGTACTTCAGGCTGACTGCATTCGGCACTTACGAGAATACGTTAGCGGCGTTAGAGCGGATTCAAAAATTATAGAAACACCATAAAAAGCGAGTGAGAAGCATTTGAATGCCCTGACAGCAGAAGCTGTTTGGCAGAGAAATCCTTCTCACTCGAACTGATTTGCGCCGGTATGTCTGGCGATGGACAGGGACGAACGACGTCCGCGTCATAGAAAAGAGCGTTCTTTAAAAGGTTCCGGCATCAGAAATCGGTTTCCGTATTGGAAACGCCTTCTATCTCGGTAATCTGGGCGTGCGCCTCAAGAAAATCAAGGACTTTATCTTCCTGTATCCACTCAAACAGCGTGTCTTCATCAAAATCCTTCATCATCTCTTCCGTCGTGCCATAGCCGTTTTCTTCCCGATAGCGTTCCAACCCTTTTTCATATTCCTCGTCAGTCAGTGCGAGCTGTTCCGTTTCGCAGATGGCATGGACGGCGATGGAGCGGTAGACATAATTTAAAATTTCCTTCTCCACGTCCTCCTGCGTGACGCCGAATAAATCATAAACTTCCTCCACCGTCTCGAACCCAAACATTTCTGCGTAGTTTCCGTAGTTTTCTTCTACAGCGGCCGCATAGCTGTCATAGAGGTCCTGTGAATAGCTTTTAAAATCAGAGCCGTCAATGACTTGCTGGATGAGTTGTTCCCGGAGTTCATAGGAGCTGTTCGCATCGTTTTCCTTCTCAAGGGTTTCTTTGATTTCCTCTTTCATAGCGCGCTCCGATTCATAGCCTAAAGTGGTTACAATAAAATCTTCTGTCAGCTCTGGCAGAATTTCCTCGGTGATTCCCCGGACCGTGACCTCATAATCAATGGTGGAGCCGGCAAAATCCTCAGACTCATAATCCTCTTGGTAAGTAATCGGAAAGGATAGCGTGTCGTTGACGAAAACGCCGGTTAGTTTTTCGTCAAATTCACTGCCAAATTCTTCCGAACCCAGATAAATGTCATAGCTGTCTTCCCCGGTGTACGAAAGAAGGGGCCCCCCGTCCTTTGAGGCAGTCAGATCCACCGAGAGGGTGTCGCCTTCTTTCGACGGACCTTCGGTTTCTTTGTATTGCGCATAGTCGTATAACAGGGATTCAATTTCTGATTGGATGTCCTCATCCGTCACGGCAGAACTCTTTTTTTCGGCAGATTGGTTCCGATAATCGCATAAGGACACAGTGCCGTAAGCTTCGTCGGAAAAGGTGGTTTTGCCGCCGTCTGCCGTTCCGCAGGCCGTCAGAAGCAGGGGGATGGCGGTTAATAGGATGTAGGGTTGTTTTCGTTTCATTTTTATCTCCATTTTTATCTCCATTTCTGCGCTGCTTTTGTCTCAGCTTTGCTGAGGCTTTGCATAAAACTCCACATTGCCTCATAAGCGTATAAACTATCCTCTATGGTAAAGGAAAAATGTGAAAAGTCAATGAAAAATCTCTCAATTTCAAGAGAAAATCCTTGACATTTCACAGAAACTTTCTATAATACAATTTGCAAGTAAGTTGCAAATGCGAATAAGATGCAGAAGTGGCAGGAGAGAAAGCGGAGGATTGCAATGGCAGAGATATTAGGAGACACCGTCATAGACAGCGTAAAGATTGTGCCTTTTTTATTTTTAACATATTTTTTGATGGAACTTTTAGAACATAAGACAGGAGAGCGGGCAAGCAGCCGAATCAAACACGCCGGAATGCTTGGCCCAGTATGGGGAGGGCTTTTGGGAATCGTTCCCCAGTGCGGCTTTTCCACAGCGGCGTCGAGCCTTTATGCCGGAAGGGTGGTTTCCTTAGGGACACTTATGGCAGTTTACCTGTCCACCTCTGATGAGATGCTTCCGGTGATGATTTCCCAGGCAGTCCCCTTATCTGTGATGGGAAAAGCCTTAGCGGCGAAAGCAGTGATTGCCATCCTTTCCGGCCTGGTCATTGAGTGGGTTTACGGGCATTTGCGGAAACAGCAGGAGTCAGAGATGGATGCGCCTGCGATTTTTGAAGACAGGCATTGCAGCTGCGAGGGCGGGATTTTAAAAGCAGCCGTCAAACACACAGCAATTATTTTGTTTTATATTTTTATCATATCCCTTCTTTTAAATATAGTGATCGGCATGATTGGGGAAGAGGCATTGAAGCAGCTGTTTGTCCATACGCCTGTGGCGGGGGAAATGATTGCCGCCTGCGTGGGGCTGATACCAAACTGTGCATCTTCTGTCGTGATTACAGAATTGTATTTAGAGCATATCATCGGAGCCGGAGAAATGATGGCGGGACTGTTAGTCAACGCGGGAGTAGGGATTTTGGTCTTGCTGCGGCTGAATAAAAATCAAAAACAGAATGCCCGGATTATCGGCGTTTTGTATGGAATTGGCGTTTTCTGGGGCGTTGTGATAGATGCTCTGGGAATAACTTTTTAAGCGAGGAAGTGGGATTGTATGGCAGGGAACAGCTATGCTACCGTCAGTAGGAAAAAGATACTGGATTTTTTAAAGCGGAGCGGCGACAGGACGGTGACGGCGTCTGAGATTAGCGACTATTTGAAAGAAACGGACAGCGAGGTGAATATCACTACCATTTACCGCTATTTGGATAAATTGGAAAAAGAGGGAACGGTAATCAAATATGCGGCGGAAAAGGGGACGCAGGCGGTCTACCAGTATGTAGAAATGGGGCACCGCTGTGAGGCGCACCTTCATTTAAAATGCGTAAATTGCGGCAGGATTATCCATTTGGAATGTGAATTTATGGAAGAGATTGCAGAACATATCCGGAAAGACCACGGATTTTTGCTGCAATGCAAAAATTCCATCCTCTATGGAAAATGTCGGGAATGCAGCCGGTAACGACCGCAAGATGTGAAAAAATAAACCTTAACATAACAAAGCGTGTCATCAAAACAGGATGTTCCTGATAAAAGGAAAACTTTTTACGGAGGTTATGACAATATAGATATGTAAGGGCAAACCCCTTAAACCGGTTTAAGAAAAAGTAAAGGTTGGATGACAGGTTATGAACAAGGATGAATTTGAGCAGTTTGTCCTGGGCAACGGGAAAGATATTCTCCGATTCTGCGTCATGACAACGGGAAACCATGACAGCGGGAACGAGTTGTATCAGGACACCATGCTGAAGCTGTTGGAAAAGCAGGGAAAGCTGGATGCCAGACAGAACGTAAAGAGCTATGCGTTATCCATATCTATTTTGCTTTGGCGGAATAAAAAGAAAAAGTATGCTGTGAGGAAACATAGGGTGTCCATCGGCAGTTTAGAGGCATATGAGGAAGAAAACGGCGAGATTGGGCTGGAATGTGGGGAGAAAACGCCGGAAGAGCAGATACTCGAACAAAATGAAATTGAGGCGGTACGGGCTGCGGTGGCCGCTCTGCCGGAAAAATACCGAGTCCCATTATACCTGCAGTATTCGGCAAACATGAAGATGGAAGAGATTGCAGGCTGCTTACATATTCCAATCAGTACCGTGAAAACAAGGATTCGCAAAGCAAAAAGTTTGTTAAAACAAGAATTGGAGGCTTTAGGATATGACAGATGAAAAATTTGAGCACATTTTAAAGCAAGCCCTTTCTCCGGAAATATCAGAAGCAGATATCAGAATTAAAAAAGGAAGGAAGGCAGGAACTATGAATAAGATGATAAAAGGAATCACGGCTTTGGCGGTATGTACGGCGTTCATAATTGTGGCAGGAGCTGTCATGAGCGTCCAAAATACCGCAAACAATGCTTCCAATAGCGGACCAAACGCTGCAGATTATGGAAACCCGTTTCGCATTACCGCATACGCGGCGGAATTAAAAGAGAATCAGGCAGTTCCGGTTGTGATTGGCAGAACCCCATCGTGGGTATTATCAGGGGATGAGGAAACGGATGAGATTTACTATGCGATCCAAACGGATTTTGGATGTGAGGGAGAAGGGATTGATTCCATCACATACAGGATCAACGAAGGCGCTTTTACGATTTCGGAGATGGAGAACGACAGTATCCTGCTGGAGGAAGCGGCATACGATGGGCCGCAGGACGGTCTGCTCCAGGGAAACCTCGGAGGAATTGAAGCTTCGGACGGGACTATCCTGTCAGCCAGCAGACTGCTGAAAGAGTATACGGTGGCGTATGAAGCGCAGAAAAACGACACGACAACCATTGGAATCTGCGGCATAAGGAATGCGGGAGAAGCATTTGATACAATCATGGATGGCAGTCAGGCATTGAGCGAAGCGAGGGCGGAAGCTTATTCGGACTTTCTGGATGGGGTGGAGATTACCTGTACGGTTCATTTTGCGGACGGCACCAGCGAAAGCCGGAGGATAAGCGTGGAAGGACAGGTGATGAGCTATGCGGAGGCCGGAATGTGTGAGGAAGGCTTTACCTATGACACTGGGGAGGACTGGCAGACCAGGGATGCGTTTTTTGTATTTCAGTTGAACTAGCGTTTTTGCAATCGGTGGGAGCTTTCATTATGAGGGGGTTGCGCACGAAATGTGCGGCAGCCCCCTCGTCTGCCTGTCAGGATTTTTGCCTGAGGGATGATGGATTTTTCATTTAGAAAGCGCTGCGAATAACCTTTTTATTTTTTCATATAATAAAATGAAAAATCAGGAAACAAGGAACGATGCAGGGGATATCCGAGAAAAGAAAACAGCGTTGCGACAGGATAAAGGCGGCGATTGTGTTGGAGAGTGCGCTTTTGCTGGTAATCGGAATGATTTTTTTTGAGCATACAGATTTCCTGGAAAACAGGACCGTAGAGACGACGGCGGACGGAACGATTAAATGGGTGGATTTTAAGGTGTCCTATGAAGCGCTCTGCAAAGCATATGAGTATGATGTGGAGAGCCATGACAAAGAAGTTCCCCTTCATTGGATTGAGCTTCTGGCTTATGTGGCGGCAAAAAGGGGCGGGGAATTTGGAGTGGAGGCTGTTTCCGACCTCCGCTCGATTGCGGAAAAGTTAGAACAGAAAGAAACGACCATGGCGGAGGCGGTGAAGGATTTAAAATATTATCCGTACTACTATGAAGCGTATACCGCAGTATTAGGCGGCATGGTAGGGGAGTATGAAATCCAGGAGGAAGAGGGAGGCCCCTTCGTGAAGAAATATGGGCTGAAAGCATTTTCCCCCATAGCGAAAGGCTTTCCCTACAGCGATTATGATGATTTCGGCGTATCGAGGAGCTATGGATATAAGAGGCAGCATTTAGGGCACGATATGATGGGGCAGGTAGGCACGCCCATCATAGCCATTGAATCCGGAACGGTGGAAGCCTTAGGCTGGAACCAGTATGGCGGATGGCGCATCGGCATCCGCAGCTTTGATAAAAAGCGGTACTATTATTACGCCCACTTGCGGCAGAACTATCCCTACTACCAGGATTTAAAGGAGGGGGATGCCGTAACGGCAGGAGATGTGATTGGCTATATGGGGCATACCGGTTACAGCGCAAAGGAAAATGTCAATAACATTGACACCGTGCATCTCCACTATGGGTTGGAGCTGATATTCGATGAAAAACGAAGGGAAGAAGGAAACGAAATCTGGGTGGACTGCTACAGCCTGACAAGATTTTTATACCAAAACCAGTCACAGGTACATAAAGTAGAGGGGACAAAGGAGTGGAAACGGACCTTTGAGATGAAAGAAGAGCAGGCAAAACCGTCGGTTTCCGGAAACGCGATTCCATTTTGATAAAAAAATCATTGACATTTTTTGTGTCAGATAGCACAATGTTTATAGAGTTATGTTAATATAAGATAAAACTGTTCTGGCAAAACCGCCGCTTTTCCTGTGGCGGGCATAGAGCAGTCATTGGTAAGAAGGAAATAAAAGAGAAATATGAATGCAAGTGGAAATATAGGAAAAAAGATAATAGGAATTGGGATATTTCTTTTATTTTTTATGTTGACACGATATAACCTGGAAGCGGCGGAGCAGGTGAAAGGACGGGTGCTGTTCATCAGCTCCTACTCTTATGCCTGGGAGACAGTGCCGGAGCAGATAAAGGGAATCCAGAATGCCTTGGGGGAAACGGCCATTTTGGATTTTCAGTTTATGGATACGAAAAACGTCAATACAGAAGAGAGTGACCGGCTGTTCTATGAAAAAATAAAATACTTTTTACAGATGGTTTCCCCTTATGACGTCATCATCGCAGGAGATGATGCGGCTTTTGATTTTGTAGTACAGTACCAGCAGGAACTGTTTCCCTCTGTTCCCATCATTTTTGAGGGAGTCAATGATGTGGGGGCAGCGCAGGAGGCAAGCGAATCCCCCTTGATTTCCGGCGTCATCGAAAGCCTTTCTTATGAAAATACCATAAACATGGCAAAAAAATTATATCCGGAAGCTGTGAGAGTGGTAGGCGTGTTAGACGATACAGAGACGGGAAACGGCGAGCGGGAAGAATTTTACAAATACGCTGAAAAATTTCCGGAAATGGAATTTAGCGAAATCAACGCGTCAAAACTCTCCCAGGAGGAACTCCTCCGCAAGGTACGGTCCTTAGGCAGAGAGAGTATCTTGATTTATATCGTATGCAGTGAGGATGGGGACGGCAATATCTATGCCTACGAGGAAGCGGTGCACATGATTACCGATGCCGCGAACATCCCTACGTTTTCGATTGTCTCCATTGGAATGGGCAGAGGTTTCTTAGGGGGAGAGATTGTATCCCAGGAAAGAATGGGATTCATCGCAGGAGAAATGACAAGGGAGATGATTGATGGAGAAGACCCTGAACTGATTACCCTTCAGGAAGATTCCGCCAGAACCTTCTGCTTTGATGAGAATGTGATGAAACGCTTTGGCATTAAGCGTTCCCAGCTGCCGCATGATGCAAAGATTATCAACCATCAGAAAACTTTTTTGGAAAACCACGGGCGGATAGTGAATATCTTTCTGGCGGTCCTGGCCGTCCTGCTGGCTTTTATTGGAATTTTAATCCGAAACAATCAGCGTGTGCGGAGAATGAATGATGAGATTCGGCAGTCCAATGAACGATTGACCTATGTTTCGCGCTACGATTCCCTGACTGCGCTGCTCAACCGCAGGGTGTTTATGGAAGACCTGGAAAGGAAAATCGTGGCAAATAAAAAATTCGGCCTGATTATGTATGATTTGGATGGATTCAAAAACATCAATGATGTTTATGGCCACAATGAGGGGGACAATGTCCTGCAGGAACTTGCAAAGCGCTCCCTTGGGATTTCCGACGAAAAGATGACCGTTTACCGGTTGGCGGGGGATGAGTTTATAGCCATCGTGGATGATGGGCGGTTAGAAAAGGCGTTTGCCTATGCAGAGGCGCTCCAAAAGACTTTTGAGAAGCCTTACCGGATTGCGGGGGAAGACTTAAAGCTGTGCGTCAGCATAGGGATTGCCCTGTACCCAAAAGATGGCGCGACCAAAACAGAAGTGCTGGCCTCTGTGGATAAGGCCATGTATGCGGTGAAAAACAACGGAAAAAACGGAATAGAAGCTTATCGGGACGGAATGTGACGCATATGCGAAAAAACAGAGCTGCCTCACGGAAGCCGCCATGCAGGATTGGCGGCCGGCATCAGCCGGTCAACCATCGCCTGCATTTATGGCGCTCCATGGGGCAGCCTTATTTTTATGTGAGAAAATGTTTATTTTTTGAGGTTGGCGCGCTTTCTGAGAGTGGGGTCCAAGATACGCTTGCGGATGCGTAGGCTTGAGGGAGTCACTTCCAATAGCTCGTCCACGTCAATAAAATCAAGAGCCTGTTCTAAGCTTAAGATTTTTGGCGGCACTAAGGTTAAAGCCTCGTCGGCGGAGGAAGAGCGTGTGTTTGTCAAATGTTTCTTTTTGCACACGTTTAACTCGATATCCTCGGCCCTTGAGCAGGAACCGATGACCATACCCGCATAAACCTTTTGTCCGGGGCCGATAAACAACGTACCGCGGTCCTGGGCGGAAAACAAACCATAGGTTACGGATTCACCGGATTCATAAGCGATGAGGGAGCCAAGCTTGCGGTAAGAAATTTCCCCACGGTAAGGGGCGTAGCCATTGAAAATGGTATTGATGATGCCGTTTCCCTTGGTGTCCGTCAGAAATTCGCCGCGGTATCCAATCAGGCCGCGGGAAGGAATGTGAAATTCCAGACGGGTATAGCCGCCGGTCATGGGCTTCATATTCGTCATTTCGCCCTTTCTCTGGCTCAATTTCTCAATGACGGCTCCGGTAAATTCATCGGGGACATCAACATAGGCGATTTCCATCGGCTCTAACTTCTTGCCGTTTTCATCGGTGTGGAACAGCACTTCCGCTTTGCTGACGGCAAACTCATAGCCCTCACGGCGCATATTTTCAATCAATACAGACAAATGAAGCTCCCCGCGGCCGGACACTTTATAAGAATCCGGGCTGTCCGTCTCCTCTACCCGCAGGGACACGTCGGTATTCAATTCCTTAAACAGACGGTCCCTGATATGGCGGGACGTGACAAATTTCCCCTCCTGTCCGGCGAGGGGGCTGTCGTTTACCATAAAATTCATAGAAAGCGTAGGCTCGGAAATCTTCTGGAACGGGATCGCCGCCGGATGTTCCGGCGAACAAATCGTATCCCCGATGTGGATATCGGAGATGCCGGAAATGGCCACGATGGAACCGACTTTCGCCTCCGCCACCTCCACCTTGTTTAAACCGTCAAATTCGTAGAG
>CANQUZ010000073.1 GCA_947627165.1 uncultured Roseburia sp. | reverse complement strand
TTTTGCTGTATTTTCTACAGTATGCCTTATGTTGCTGGTGCTAACTTAATGACATTGATGGCTGAACTGTTACAAAATCTATTTGTAAAGTGCCCTAAGAACTGTTAAGATAGGGCATAGAAGAAATGCCGGATCTTGACGCGCAAAATGCCGTCAAGGCGGATTCGGGATGCAGAAAGGTATGGAAATTCAAATGGATATTACGCAGAAAATAGCTGAGGAGCTGAACATAAAGCGGCAGCAGGCGGATGCCGCCATAAAATTAATCGACGAGGGAAACACGATTCCCTTTATAGCGCGTTACCGGAAAGAAGCGACCGGAGCGTTGAGTGATGAGATCCTTCGCAGCCTCTACGAGCGTTTAAACTATCTGAGAGGGTTAGAAGAAAGAAAAGGGACGGTGCTTGCAAGCATCGAAGAGCAGGGAAAGCTGACAGAGGAATTGAAAGCGCAGATTGAGGCGGCGGAAACCATGGTTGCGGTGGAGGACCTATATCGCCCTTACAAGCCGAAACGCCGCACAAGGGCCACCATTGCAAAAGAGAAAGGGTTAGAGCCTCTGGCTGATGTCATCATGCTTCAGATGACGAAGCGTTCCTTGACGGAGGAAGCGGCACCTTACGTCAATCCGGAAAAAGGGGTGGAGACGGCGGAGGAGGCAGTCGCAGGAGCCATGGATATTCTGGCGGAGGCAATCTCCGACGAGGCGGATTACCGAAGCCGTATTCGGACCCTTACCGCCAAAAAAGGAAATGTCGTTTCAACGGCAAAAGATCCGGAGGCGGAGACGGTCTATGAAATGTATTATGCGTTCTGTGAGCCGGTGGAAAAGCTGGCGGGACACCGTATTCTTGCCATTAACCGCGGAGAAAACGAAAAAGTCCTGTCCGTGAAAGTGGAGGCGCCGGTGGAAGAGATTTTGCGTTATTTAGAGCGGAAAATCATTGTAAGAGAGAACAGGGAGACGACACCTGTCCTGAAAGAAGTGGTAAAAGACGCGTATGACCGTCTTATTGCCCCCGCGATTGAGCGTGAAATCAGGAATGACCTGACGGAACGGGCGGAGGATGGCGCGATAAGAGTCTTTGGCAAAAACTTAGAACAGCTTTTAATGCAGCCGCCTATTGCCGGCCAGGTCGTACTGGGGTGGGATCCCGCTTTCCGCACCGGATGTAAATTGGCAGTCGTAGATCCTACCGGAAAAGTATTGGACACCACGGTCATTTATCCCACGGCGCCCCAGAACAAAATAGAAGAAGCAAAAGCGGTATTAAAGAAACTCATTTCCAAATACCATATTACCTTAATATCTCTGGGAAATGGAACGGCGTCCAGAGAATCCGAACAAGTGATTGTAGGTTTGTTAAAGGAGCTTCCGGTAAAAGTGCAGTACATTATCGTCAACGAGGCAGGGGCTTCTGTTTATTCTGCAAGCAAATTGGCGACGGAAGAATTTCCAAACTTTGATGTAGGGCAGAGAAGCGCCGCTTCTATGGCAAGGCGTCTGCAGGACCCTTTGGCGGAGCTGGTAAAAATCGACCCGAAATCCATTGGAGTCGGGCAATACCAGCACGATATGAACCAGAAAAAATTGAGTGAGGCGCTAAGCGGCGTCGTAGAGGACTGCGTGAATAAAGTCGGCGTAGAGCTAAACACTGCTTCTGCCTCCCTGTTGGAATATGTGTCCGGCGTTACCAAAACCATTGCGAAAAATATTGTGGCTTACCGGGAGGAAAACGGAAAGTTCAAGACGCGCGCCCAGCTTTTAAAAGTGGCAAAACTGGGCCCTAAGGCATATGAACAGTGCGCTGGCTTCCTGCGGATTAACGATGGGGAGAACCCGCTGGATGCCACCGGCGTACATCCGGAAAGCTATGCGGCGGCAAAACGGCTATTAGAGAAACTCGGCTTTGGCGAAGAGGATATTAGAAACAGAAATCTGGATGGGATTTCCGGAAAAATATCCGATTACAAAAAAATGTCCGAAGAATTGGGAGTAGGCGAAATCACCTTGCAGGATATCGTCAAAGAGTTGGAAAAGCCGGCGCGTGATCCCCGCGAGGATATGCCAAAGCCGATTTTGCGCAGTGATGTCCTGGAGATGAAAGATTTGACGCCGGGGATGAGGCTAAAGGGAACCGTCCGCAATGTCATCGACTTTGGCGCTTTTGTGGACATCGGCGTCCACCAGGATGGGCTGGTACATATTTCCGAAATGAGCGATAAATTTATCAAACACCCCTTAGAGGCTGTAAGCGTCGGCGATATTGTGGAAGTGCAGGTATTGTCGGTGGATGTGCCAAAGAAGAGAATTTCTTTGACCATGAAAATAAAATAGTGTTGACTTTTGCGCTCAGAAAGAGTACGATAAAACCATCAAAATAAAATAGAAATTCTTCGGGGCAGGGTGATAAACAGCATGGCAAGCGGCGTGTTGTCTAAATTCCCGACCGACGGTGATTTCACTGCAAAGTGAAAAGTCCGTGACCCGCGCATAGCGGCTGATCCGGTGAGAATCCGGAACCGACAGTATAGTCTGGATGAGAGAAGATGAAAAATGTTTGAATGCTGCTGTAAGCGGTAGTTTTCTGCATGAGTATTGCCCTGAATCGACTCGTTGATTCAGGGTTTTCTTTTTCCGAAAAAAGAATGGAAAAAAAGCTCTCTGGAATTTCTGGAAAAGGAGATGAGCGACAATGGACGCGAACAAATTAGTAACCGGTAAAATGCCGGTGGAACACACAAAAAAGGTGGATATCAAATATCTCACCGTCACGGCAATGCTCTCTGCGATTGCCTACATCCTGATGTTTTTGGATTTTTCCGTACCCTTTATGCCAAGCTTCATCAAAATGGACTTATCGGAGCTGCCGGCGTTGATTGGGGCGTTTTCTTTAGGGCCCGTCTGCGGCGTGATGGTATGCCTGATAAAAAATGTGCTCCATCTATTTATTACCTCCACCGGGGGAGTGGGAGAGCTGTCGAATTTCATTTTGGGAGCGGCGTTTGTGCTGCCGGCAGGGCTGATTTATAAGCGCAAAAAGACTAGGAAAAATGCGTTGGCAGGGGCATTGGCAGGCGCGGCAATCATGGCGTTGGCAAGCGTTGTCTCAAACTATTACTTAGTATATCCGGTATATTATAACTTCATGGATGAGGAAGCCATACTGGCGGCATACCAGCTCATCGTGCCTTCCATGAAGAGCATCTTGCAGTGCCTGGTGTGCTTTAACGCGCCGTTTACACTGGTCAAAGGCCTGTTTTCGGTAGTGATTACATTCCTGGTTTATAAAAGGATATCGCCGATTTTAAAAGTAAACCATTAAGAACATACAATGAAGAAAGGAAAAGATGCGTCCAAGAAAGCATCTTTTCTTTTTTTGGGAAAAATGCTATACTTGGAAAGAAGCTGTTTTTATACGAAAAATTCATCTGCCATAGAGATTTAAAAGGTCTGCGAAAAGGAGAAATGGATATGCCGATAGAATTTGACATCACATTGACGACAAAAGATATGTACCGCTTTCATCTGTATCAGACCTATACGGGGGTTCAGGGGTGGTTTTCCATTATCGTCAGCATTTTTTTATTTATTTTGGCGGGAACTTCTTACGGAGAAGTGACAGCGGCGAGGACCATGATGTATTTGTTGTTCGGCGTCCTGTTTCTGGTTTATATCCCCGTCAGCCTCTACCTGCGTTCAAAACATACGATTGCAATGTCAGAAGTGCTGCGCAACGTCCTGCATTTTTCCGTGGGAGAAACGGGTTTCACCGTGACACAGAACGACCAGAGCGCAGAACTCCCCTGGGACATGGTTTATAAAATGATCGCCACCAAAAGAAATGTATTGGTCTATAGCAATCGGATCAATGCCTATGTCATCCCGCGGGAGCAATTAGGCGGGCATTATAAAGCTTTGGCGGAACTTGCAGAGAAAAAGTTGCCCAAATACCGTTTCAAAATGAAGCGGTAAAAGACATTGCCGCAGGACTGGCAGCAGGAAGACCATAAAAGAAAACGAGGAGAACATGAAAGAAATTATTTACGAGAGCCACTCTCCGGAGGAAACCCACAGGCTGGGGTTAGAAATAGGACGGAAAGCAGCGCCGGGAGATTTGTACACGCTTGCGGGAGATTTGGGAACCGGCAAGACAGTGTTTACCCAGGGCGTGGCGGAGGGGCTTGGGATTACAGAGCCGATTTGCAGCCCTACCTTTACCATTGTGCAAGTGTATGAGGAGGGGCGGATGCCCTTTTATCATTTTGACGTATACCGGATAGGCGCCCTAGAGGAAATGGAAGAAATCGGTTATGAGGATTGCTTTTATGGGGAGGGCCTTTGCATCGTCGAATGGGCAAATCTCATAGAAGAGCTCCTGCCGGAGAATCGTGTTGATATCACCATTGAAAAAAATCTGGAAAAAGGATTTGATTACCGAAAAATTACCGTAAAGGAGCGCAGAGCACAAACATGAAAATACTAGGGCTGGACAGTTCCGGATTAGTGGCGAGCGTTGCCATAATCTGTGACGACACTTTATTAGGGGAATATACCATAAACTACAAAAAGACCCATTCCCAGACCCTGCTTCCTATGCTGGAAGAAGTGGCAAAGATGACAGAACTGGATTTAAAGACGATAGATGCCATTGCCATTGCGGGCGGTCCGGGCTCTTTTACAGGACTTCGGATAGGCTCTGCCACAGCGAAAGGGCTTGGGTTGGCGTTAGACAAACCCATCGTCTCCGTTCCGACAGTAGAGGCGTTGGCATACAATCTGGCGGGACACCGCGATTTCGTGTGTCCTCTGATGGACGCCAGGAGAAATCAGACCTACACCGGACTTTATGCCTTTGACGGGAATGCCCTACAAGTAATAAAGGGGCAGTGCGCCGTTGGGATTGATGAAATTGTGTCAGAGATAAACGGGGGAAATGCCCCGGTGGTATTTCTAGGGGATGGCGTCCCTGTTTTTGCAGAATACATAAGGGAGCATTGCACAGTGCCCTATAGTTATGCACCGGCGCATCTGAATAAGCAGCGGGCGGGGGCGGTGGCGGCTCTCGGGATGCTCTACTTTTCCCAGGGAACCTACGAGACGGCGGAACGCCACAAACCGGAATATTTAAGGCTTTCCCAGGCGGAACGGGAACGGAACGAGAGGAAGGGAGACTCATGATAACTGTCAGGAGAATGCAGGAAGAGGACGTTTGGACTGTCAGCCGGATAGAACAGGAAGTTTTTTCCATGCCGTGGAGCCGCAAGGGATTTTTAGACGCCTTAAATCTTGACAACACCCTGTTTTTAGTTGCGGAAGAGGATGGGCGGATTGTGGGCTACCTGGGAATGTATTTGTCTTTGGAAGAGGGCGAGATTACCAATGTGGCAGTGGCGGAGCCCTCGCGGGGAAAAGGAATTGGCGGGCTTTTGCTGTCCGAAATAAAAAAAGAGGCAAAACGCCGCTCCATTGAGAAAATATCATTGGAGGTGCGGGTATCAAATCAGACCGCCATAAGGCTGTATGAGCGGAACGGATTTCAAATCTGCGGCATCCGGAAAGACTTCTACCAACTGCCGAAGGAAGATGCCTATGTCATGGTGTTTGGCCAGTAATTCCCACTATATGCAGATTTGCACCCTCTGATATAATAAAGGGGCAGGCCGCAGGAAGATAGTTGGAGGGATCAGGATGAGCAGAATCAACCAAAAGATTTATTGTAACTGTTGTGGGAAATTCATCTGCATGGAATCAGAGAGAGAAAAAGCCTCCTTTTTATCAATCGTTAAGGAGTGGGGCTATTTTTCAGACAAAAAGGATGGAACGGTTCACAGCATGGATATCTGCGAACCGTGTTACGAAACACTGGCGGGAACTTTTGCGATACCGCCGGAAGAAAAAAAGATAACTGAGTTTGTATAAAAGGAGAGACGGATGTTAGACGTATGTCTGTTAGGAACAGGAGGGATGATGCCGTTGCCGCATCGCTGGCTGACTGCAGCCATGATGCGTTATAATGGAAGCAGCCTTTTGATAGATTGCGGGGAGGGAACCCAGATAGCCATCAAAGAGAAAGGATGGACCTTTAAACCCATTGATATTATATGCTTTACACACTATCACGCCGATCACATCAGCGGACTGCCGGGGCTTTTGCTTACGATGGGAAATGCGGAACGGACAGAACCGCTGGTTATGATTGGGCCAAAAGGGCTTGAGCGCGTGGTCAGCGCTTTAAGAACGATTGCGCCGGAACTTCCGTTTCCGAACCAATATATTGAAATTCTGGAGCCGCAAGCCGATATAGAATTAAAGGGGTATCATATCCATGCGTTCCGGGTAAACCATAACGTTGTCTGCTATGGCTATACGGTGGAAATCCGGCGTTCCGGAAAGTTCCAGGTAGAGCAGGCAATAGAGCGGCAGATACCCAAAACGTTCTGGAGCCGCCTGCAAAAAGGGGAAACGATTGCCACGGACGAGGGGGCTGTGTACACGCCGGAAATGGTGCTGGGCGCGCCGCGGAAAGGGATTAAGGTCACCTACTGCACGGACACAAGGCCCACGGATGGCATTGTAGAATCCGCAAAAGGCTCTGATTTGTTCATTTGCGAGGGGATGTATGCAGAAAAGGAAAAGCTCGCAAAAGCAAAGCAGTATAAACACATGACCTTTTATGAGGCGGCGGAGCTGGCAAAAAGGGCGGAGGTCGGAGAAATGTGGCTGACCCATTTCTCGCCTTCTCTGGTGAGGGCCGAAGACTATATGCCGCAGGTATGGGCTATTTTTCAGCGCGCCGTGCTGGGGAAAGATGGAAAAAGCGTGGAGCTGCTGTTTGAAGAGGACTGACAGGAAGTTTTGAGACTTGCAAACTTACAAAGGGGAGGGGATTGCTTATGAAAAAAAATATGAGCGCTGTGGTGCTGGCAGTGATCTGCATTGCACTGATTGTCGGGGTGTTTTGGCGGATAAACAGCAGCAGGGACGTAAGCGTGGAAGACATGGTGAATCTGACAGAAGTACAGAAAGTGATTACCATAGATCTGGATAAAAACTATCCGGAGACGCCGAGAGAAGTCGTAAAAACCTATAACCGGATTCTCTCTTGTTTTTACAGGGAAGAGTACACCGAGGAGGAGCTTCGTGATTTGGGAAATCAGGCAAGGAAGCTTTTTGACCAGGAATTATTGGACAATAATCCCGAGGAGGAATATTTTAAATCGTTAAAAGCGGACATTGAAGATTACCATGAGAAATCCAAAGTCATCGCTTCCACCTCTGTCTGTGACAGCAATGATGTGAAATACCAGACGATAGACGGGGATGAGTGCGCCTATGTGACCGCCTCCTATTTCATCAATGAAAACAAGCAATTCAGCCGGACTTATCAGACCTATGTGCTGAGGAAAGACGAGGACGGAAAATGGAAGATATTAGTATTCTATCAGACAGAAGGAGAATCTTCAGATGCGTAATCAGGAGATAAAAATATTAGCGATTGAAAGTTCCTGCGATGAGACGGCGGCGGCGGTCGTAGCCAATGGCAGAGAGGTGAGGTCCAACGTGATATCCTCCCAGATTGCGTTGCACACCGTCTATGGCGGAGTAGTGCCTGAAATCGCCTCCCGCAAGCATATTGAAAACATCAATCAGGTAATTTGCCAGGCGATGGAGGAGGCGGAAGTTACGCTGGACGATATAGACGCCATTGGCGTCACCTACGGTCCGGGATTGGTGGGGGCGCTCTTAGTGGGGGTGGCGGAAGCGAAAGCCATCAGCTATGCAAAAAACATCCCTTTAGTGGGGGTGCATCACATTGAGGGGCATATCTGCGCCAATTACATAGAAAATAAAGAATTAGAGCCGCCGTTTTTATGCCTTGTGGTATCCGGCGGACATACGCATTTAGTAAAAGTGCTGGATTACGGAACATACGAAATATTAGGGAAAACAAGGGATGATGCAGCCGGAGAAGCCTTTGACAAAGTAGCGCGCGCCATTGGGCTTGGGTATCCGGGAGGACCCAAGATTGAAAAGGTTTCAAAGGAGGGCAATCCCCATGCCATAGAATTTCCGCGGGCAAAAATTGCAGACGGCCCTTATGATTTCAGCTTCAGCGGTTTGAAATCTGCAGTTTTAAACTATTTAAACACCTGTCAGATGAAGGGAGTGCCGGTGATTCAGGCAGATGTTGCAGCGTCTTTCCAAAAAGCGGTAACAGACGTGCTGATAGGAAACGCCATGAGGGCGCTTGACGAGTATAACATGGATAAATTTGCCATTGCGGGAGGCGTGGCGTCAAATAAAACCTTACAGGAAGGTATGCGGGAAGCCTGTTTCAAAAAAGGGGTGGCGTTTTATCATCCGTCCCCTGTTTTTTGCACGGATAATGCAGCCATGATAGGGGTTGCGGCATATTATGATTTCCTCAATGGAAAAAGGGACGGGCTGGATTTGAATGCCGTTCCGAATTTAAAATTAGGAGAACGTTAGCTTTTTATGAAGACATATACAGCCATTGTGTTAGCGGCAGGTTCCGGTAAGCGGATGAATGCAAAAGTGCAGAAGCAATATCTGGAAGTGGCAGGAAAACCGATCCTCTACTATACGCTAAAAGCGTTTGAGGAAAGTGGAGTCACAGAGATTGTTTTAGTCACGGGAGCGGGGCAGGAAGAATACTGCCGGCGGGAAATCATAGAAAAATACAGCTTCCAAAAAATAAAAAAGATTGTCGCAGGGGGGAAGGAACGCTATCATTCCGTGTATGAAGGATTACTGGCGGCAAAAGGAGCGGACTATGTCCTAATCCATGATGGGGCAAGGCCTATGGTGGATGGCGCTGTAATACAGCGTTCCATGGAAGCGGCGGAAAAATACCAGGCGTGTGCTGCGGGCGTTCCGGCAAAGGATACCATAAAAATAGTCAATGAGGAACAAATCGCAAAAGAGACTCCCGACAGAAGCAGAGTCTGGCAGGTTCAGACGCCGCAGGCATTTTTCTATCCGTTGATTTTAGAGGCATACGGCAAATTGATGGAAACAGAAGGAATAGCAGTGACAGATGATGCCATGGTGGTTGAGCGCATGACGTCTGTTCCAGTGAAAATGATTGAAGGCAGTTACCGTAACATTAAAATCACCACGCCGGATGATTTGCTGATAGCGGAAATGTATCTTGGGGCATAATGTATCTGAAGCGTTAAAGCCCGCCATGAAAAAACACTATCCATTATCCCGGCCGGAGAGCTATCATCAGGGAAAAGCGAT
>CANQUZ010000072.1 GCA_947627165.1 uncultured Roseburia sp. | reverse complement strand
TCCCCAGTTTTATCAGGTTCCGTTTCTTCGTCCTCGGCAGTTTCCACTGTTTCCATATGCACATTCGGATTCGATGGTACAGCCATCCGTTGAGGTCATCGAGATTATTCTTCATGCTTGCTATCCCGTAATAGTTAAGCCAGCCCCTCGCATAGACTTTTATCCTCTCCAGCGATGGTCTGATACTCTGACAGCGTCTCCGGGAAGAGAGTTCTCTCAGGGTAGACTTAAACTTTTCCCATGACTTTGGATGAACCCGGACATATATGCCCGCTCCGTTCCTTCCCAATGCAAAGCCAAAAAACTTAAATTTTCGGTTTGCAAACACGCTTGCCACTCGACTTTTCTCCTGGTTCACTTTCAATTTCAGTGTCCCTTCCAGATATTTCGTGCTTGTTCCCAGCAGTCTTTTCGCGGCTCGTTCACTCTTTGCCAGCAGTACGATGTCGTCTGCGTAGCGTATACAGGGAACTCCCCGTTTCTCATACTCCCGGTCAAATTCGTTGAGATAGACATTGGCCAGTAATGGCGACAGGTTTCCACCTTGCGGCGAACCTTCCTCTGTTCCGATGACCACTCCGTTTTCCATGGCACCACTTTTCAGATAGCGCTTCACCATCTGGATTACCCTCTCATCCTTGATTTCCCTTCTCAGTAGGTTCAGCAGGATTGTGTAGTTCAGCGTGTCGAAGTATTTGGACAAATCCAACCCTCATGCATAACCTCGTATGAGATTTCTGTTCGTCAGACCAGAGATTTGCCCGTGAGTTAGTCTGTTCCTCACATCCGGCTTCCTTCAGATTCCACCTCACGATGGACACCCTTGCCTTCGGCTATATCCTTCCCACTACTGGGCGGATTCGGGACTTTAACCCGTTAGAAACGTGCGCCGCTGGGCGCACAAGAAAAACTTCCCGGACAAGGCGCATCCCCTGGCCAGGAAGTTTCCATTTCCATTTTTAATTATACCGTTTTCACGCACTGCGAAAATTTCTGTTTTGCGCTCTGTACCTTGTCCGTCTCTGCATCCGGCGTCGGGTAATAACCTCTCTGATGCATCATGTTAAACACATCCTCCTGAATGCAGTGCTCCTGCTCAAGGCAGTGTAAGATGGCGTCTCTCACGCTGTCATGCACGCATTCGTTTGCAAAGGTATTGTAGTTGTTGGTTGCTGTTTTCTCAGCCGTCAGCGCATCCGCTAAAATCTCTTTGTCCGTATAAATCTGTTCTGTCATATTCCCCTCATTTCTGCCGTCTAGCGGCGTTTGCTTAGCTTAACTGTGCATACAGGGAGTTAAAGTGCCCCTGATGTTTTGCAGAAATCTCTGTAAATTTTGCACTAATCTCCTGGTCCTCGGTATGCTCTGCAAGCATCTGGAACTTTTTAATCAAAAGCTCCTCCTCTGTCAGCAGATCGTTTAGTGCAGACAGTTCTTTTTCTGATAACTGGCCCATCATTCCACCTCCGTTTTCTATCTTTCTAAGCGCAAGAAAGCAATCGCTGTGTTTTGCGCTTCTCAAAAATAGTTTCACCTTTTCCGTCCCTTTTATGCGTCGGCAGAGCGCTTATTTTTGCGATTTATACCTTCTGGCAAATATTGGTAAGAAGCTGATAGATGGTGGAGTGAAAGACCGGCTCCTTGAGCACATAGTCCGCCTGGAATCCATTCAGGTCCCGCCCTTGCGTCTCTGCGCCGTCAGAAAGGCAGACCGTCACCGTAGTATCGTAATCGTATCGCTCCCTGACCTGCGCTGCAAAGTCCGCCGCTTTCTGCGCTCCCGTCTGGCCGTTTATAAAGCAGACATCATAGCTGTCGCCTGATTCATACGAGGCTTCCATCAACTCGAACGCTTCTTCCTCTTTTTCCGCCATGTCAAAGCAGATTCCAAGCCTTCTGAAAATAGCGGCGTAATATTCCTGAAAAACGGGCTCCGTCCCCACGCTTAAAATTTTCATCGCTTCAAGCTCTCGTCGCTTAGATACCGGGCTTTTCCCCTTTTTCACCGGCAGGACCACGCGGAAAACCGTGCCCGTTTTCTGATCCTTCTCAAAAGTGCCCTGCAGGATTTCCGCCATATTTTTTATCATCAGGCAGGGCATTTCTTCTATTTCTAAGCTGCATTCCGCTTCCGCCGAAAATTCCATCATCAAAGTCCCCTCCCCGGAAACATAGCTTTTATATACGCTTTTGACCGTTTTCTCCGGACTTCCCGCAGCGCATACCGCTGACAGCAGATTTTTCCAAATCTGTCCGATTGCTTCCCGATCCCCGAACAGATATTCCTGCGCTACCTCCGCCTCCTCAAAAAGGAGTTTCGCCGTCTCCCCCCCCTTGTTTTTCAAAGGGCTCTCCCGAAGCTCATCCGCCATCCGGCGGATGGAAAAAGCGCTTTCCCGTCGCCTCCCCTGCGCCTTTTCCTCGCCATACATCTTCTGGACATTCTGAATCTGGGATTTTAGCTTTCTCCCCTTATTATTTAATTCCCGCAAAGCGCCCTTCATCTTCCCTACCGCCTGCTCCTTCGGGTCCACGTTTGAAAGGGCTATCATATGCTCTAACGTGCCGCAGACGCACTCAAACAATTCCATTGCGAACTCGTCTTTGGCTTTGCTGAGGCGGCGCGCCCTCTCTATCTGGCTCCGGAACAGTTCACATTCTAAGATACATTTCTGCGCGACATTTTTGACGCGCTTTTTGATGACAGCCGGACTGCAGGGCAGGAGGATAAAATCATCCGCCCCCGCCTCTAATATGGCCTCTTCCATATTGCCGTGCACCGCCGTCTTGACAATGACCGGGATATTTCTATAAACCGGTTCCGATTTAAACTTCTTTAAAGCCCTGACCCCGTCTATCCCCGGCAAAAATAAGTCTAATAACACAAGATCGATGTCTCTCTTTTTTAATTTCTGAATGACTTCCGTTCCATTCTTTGCCTCTAGCACATTGTATTCTTCTGAAAAAATCGCCTGTAAGGACGCCCTGTTTACTTCCACTCCATCCGCAATTAAGATTGTAAGCTGCCGTTTCATTCTTTTATCCCCTCGTTCGTTTTCTTTTTTGAAATCTTTCTTTTTCACCCAATTATACATGAAATTCGCCTACAAGTGACAGAAAGTTATTTTATTTTTTCGACAAAACACGACACAGCCCCTGACGAATCTCCTTTTCATCAGGGGCTGTGCCTATTAAAATCTGTTTCGTTATGTAATTATCAAGAAATCTGTTTCTGTAACAGTCCATACAGCTGGCGGACATTCACCGGCTTGCTCAAGTGTGCATTCATGCCTGCTCCGTAAGATTTTTTTACATCCTCTTCAAATACGTTTGCTGTCATCGCAATGATTGGAATCTTTTTGCTGTCAGGATGAGAAGATTCCCGAATCATTTTCGCCGCAGTCAACCCGTCCATGACCGGCATCCTGATATCCATCAAAATGACGTCATAGTGCCCCGAAGGCTGATTCAAGAAGTGGTCCACGCCCTCTTTGCCGTCGAAAGCCACATCCACCTCAAAGTTTTTATGAACCAGAATGTTTTTCATCAGTTCCACATTAATGTCGTTGTCCTCCACTAAAAGGGCTCTCTTCCCCGTAAAGTCAAAATCTTTTTTTTCTAATTCCGGCAGACTTCCCCCGTCTGATTTTACCTTATCGAGCTCCACTACGGCTACCACCGTAGTCCCTATCCCCTTCCGGCTGTAGACAGTAATCTTTCCGTTCATAAACTCAATGATATTTTTGGCAATGGTCAATCCAAGCCCGATGCCTCCATAAAGGGTGGCGCCTCTCTCACCCTCCTGCTCAAAAGCGTCGAAGGCTTTTTCCAGAAACTCAGGTGCCATGCCAACGCCTGTATCCCGCACTTCAAACCGGAACGTGCCGCTCTCCACACCATCTTTTACCAGTTCCACAATAAAATCAATCCGACCGCCCGCCAGAGTAAATTTGACTGCGTTCTGCAAAATATTAATCAATGCCTCTTTTAGCTTTTCTCCGTCAAAATAATATTTCTGCTCCAATCCTCCTCTGGTTTCCATGAAAAATTGTATCTGTTTTTGTTTTGCACGATTTTTTACCTGCTCTGTCACTTCCTCTAAAAAACGGTGAAAGAAGATTTCTTCCTTATTGCAAGCCACTCTGCCGCTCTCAAGGCGGGACAGATTTAAAATATCGTCCATAAACGACCGCAAAAACTGGGCGGACTTCTCAATCTTATCTAAATTTTCAAGTACTTGCTTGGTATTGTCGATGTTTTCTTTACTCAGATAGGCCAGTCCGATAATGGAGTTCATCGGGGTACGGATTTCATGACTGATGCGCTCCAAAAACACATTTTTCAATTTTCCTGCATTTTGCATTTCACTCATATTAACACCTCAAAACATAAATTACTACTAAGGCACTTTTATTATATCACTATTTTGCATTTTTTAAAAGTGAAATATCACAATCTTTCCGAACATATCTAAAGTTTTTTCACTTTAGTGACTTTTGTACTAAATTGACACTGTTTTTTAGTCCTATTTTTCCAAAAAAAATAGGACTAAAAGAGGGGCGCTTACACGCCCTCTAGTAACAGAAATAATGTCCCCCGATTTTTTTCTCCACCTGATCCGTCAGAGGGAACGTAGAAAAATACAGGGTGTCATTTCTTAAAAGTTCCGTTTTTCCGTCCAATACCTCCTGGATGGACTGATATTCTTTCTCGCTGGGGACAGCGGAGTCTCTGTTTTTCCAGGAACAGAACTGCACCGGATTTCCCTGGCTTAAAACTTCATATAAGGTATTCGGATATTGCTCGGAAGCCATTCGATTTAAGATGACTTCTACCACTGCCTGCTGCCCTTCCACGGGTTCCCCGCGAGATTCCAACCATACGATTTTTGCCAATAAATGAATTTCCTCTTCCGTCAGCGCAATATCCCAGCGGTTCCCCGGAGCCTGTACGTCCGTGCTGATAGCATTCTGCTCCTTTTCCACGGGTTCCTCGTTCCCTGTGAAAGAGCACACTTCTAACGTTTTTCCAATACTTCTTTTTACAACCTTTGCTGTTTTTTCATCCGATTCTGGCGTAAATGAATTTGAGGAAGATTCTGCTTCCGCGAAAAACGTCTCCTGCAGATTTTTCTCCTCCTGAATGTTGGATATCATCGTGAGGCTCAACAGAAAGAAAAGCAGACACGCCGCATCCAATATTTTATTGCTCATTTTGCTCCTCCTCAAGAATGATACTTTGAACAGGCACACATCATACTTTAGGTTATAACCAAAAGTCAAATTTTTTATTCGGACAATCTCAATCTTTTTTTGCCAATGTTTTCCTATATTTTTTTCCGCTCCGCCCTGACTTTTCTCTCTAATCTCCTGTTCTGGACGTTTTTTCCTTTTTTAGAACCAGCAAAATATACAAAAAAAACACCGAAGCCATCCGGTGTTTTTTCTATCCTTCCTAAAGTTTTCCCAAAGTTCTCTCCTGCAGCTTTTTATTGCTCCCTGTCGCTCTTTTGACAGGAACAGACACAGTCTTTTCTCTCACAGGCCGCGCACATTTGTTCCGAAATAGAAGTCCTTTCGGAGAAGCTCTTTTTCGCGCCTGCACGCGGACGCAGTTCCGCTAAGAATAATACGCTTTTCTTTGGCTCTAAGCAATAAGAAGCATTGCAAGTGACCTTCCGCTCACCTTGGCAGGTCAGAAGTTTTTGCATATGCTCCACAGGCAGCCCTGTTTCTCCAAAAAAATGGAACGCCGCTGCCTCATAGCAGGTGTTTGTCGAGAGCCAGTCAGAAAACTGGAGATAGCAATTCTTCAGAAGTTCCGACGATATTACTTCTATCATGTAGGCGGCCTCCATATCCCCAACGCGGCTATAGGCGTCCTGCAGCCGGTCTAAGGGCTCTCCTAACGTCTGTATCACTCCGGCATAACAGGAAGACGATTTGCCCCCTTCCCAAACAACCGGCCCGCCGGAATTTGGCAGAATACAGTAAAAGCCCTCCTGCCCCTCTAAAGCCTTCCGGATGCCGGCGGCTACCTGGCGCAATTTTTTCAAATCTTTCCACTCATAGTGATATCTGCCTGCCACAGCTTTTACGAAGGTATCTGTCAGGCAGTTCCTGGCTGTCGTACTCACGAACTTCATCTCTCTATCCCATTTCTCCTTTGTCTTCCCGCCGTTTTTGCCCCTCTTTTAAAAACTGCATCAGCGTCTCATAATTCTCCGCCCGGTGGGGGAAGACGCAGTGCAGGCAGGACTTGATTTTTTGTCCTTTACTCATAAGATATTCCGGTTTTCCCGGACAGTGCTCCCTCGGATACAGCGGGCAGAAACAGAACAGGCAGTTCATTTCTGCGATTCCCTCATGGCAGGGATAATAGCGGCAGTCTCTGTTTTCAAAATAACGATAGGAATTTTCCACCTGTTTTCTCCTTTCCGCAATCTGCTGTTGGCGCAGATCGTCTCACTCCCGCAGGTTTTTCCGATACTCTGCGGCCTTCTCCAAAAATGTTCGGGCATAGGCGGGATTGGAATAATAGTATAGGTGGGGAAATCCGAACCAGCAGGTTTCCCGATCCCAGATGCAGTCCCACTGCCGCCCGGAAACCGGCTTTTTCGCCACACAGTCCTCCCCGTTTGCATCGCTGTCGAAATAGTGAAATTCATGTCCCCGGATGCACTCTCCTTTTGGCAGGAAATTTGCCTTTTTTTCTGTCACTTCCACATAACCGAACCGGACTAATTTCCCCTGATAGCAGGATTTTCCAGGTATCACTCCCGCCATAGGATACGCCTTTCCCTGCATATCCTCCATCTCGTCATGCAGGTACAGAAAGCCCCCGCACTCCGCTATGGCAGGCATTCCCCCTTGTATCTTTTCACGGATATCCCTTTTCATCTCCTCATTTTCCGAGAGTCTTTCTGCATAAAGCTCCGGGTAGCCTCCCCCTAGCAGCAATGCCGCCGATCCCTCCGGAAGTTTTTTGTCTGACAGAGGCGAAAAATAAAGGATTTCTGCCCCCAGTTTCTCAAGGAGACGCAGATTGTCCTCATAATAAAAACAGAATGCCTCATCATAAGCTACTGCCACGGGAATTTTTTTCACTTCCGGCTGTATCCCCCGCATCTTTTCCTCCCGGCCTGCAGCTTGCCTGCAATCTCTGCCGCATTCGGATTCCCTACCTTCTGCTCCCTCACATTCTGTAAGATCCCCCGCCTGTTCTGCGATTGCCAACAATGCCTGGATATCCACCGTCTCTACCAGCAATGCCGCCGCACGCTTTATCTTTTCCCTGAGATCCGCAATTTCCTCCGGCATCCGCAATCCCAAATGACGGCTCTCAAAGAAATATTCTTCCCGCTTTGGAACATATCCCAGAGCCGCTATGGGGCGTTCGGGGGAAGAAAGCATTTCTATCTCTCTGCGGATGGTTTCAAAAAACGCTCCGGAAGTGCGGTTTAAGATTACGCCCCGAATCAGGCAGTTTTTGTCATAAGAGAGGAATCCTGCCAGAACCGCTAAGACGGATCTCCCCATCCCGTGGGCGTCTAACACCAAAATCACAGGAGTTTCCGTCACCTCTGCCAGATGGTAGGAAGAGCCTTCCTCCCGGACGCCTCCCAGCCCGTCATACAATCCCATGACGCCCTCTATGACTGCGATATCCTGTCCCCGCAGAAGTTCCCTGGTGACTGCCTCTCCCGTAAAAAAGGTATCTAAATTTTTTGAGGGAACCCCTAATACGTTCCGATGAAACATGGGGTCGATGTAATCAGGGCCGCACTTAAAGGCAGAAGGCGTTCTCCCCCGGTCGCAGAGTGCCTGTAAAAGGGCGCAGGTGATCAAGGTTTTTCCGCTGCCACTCCCGGCGGCGCCAATTAAAATTCTTGGCAACTTCATGGCTGTCTCCTCCCTGCAAACTGGAAGGACATGATATAGACCGGATTTTCCGCCTGCATCAAGTGGTATCTTCCCATTTTTTTCGCCCGACTGACAGAAACGGATACGATTTCTTCCTCTTCTAAAGGAAATACTTTCTGTAATTCCTGTATCTCCGCGATGGTCTCTAATGTTACAGCGTTGATAACGACCCTGCATACTGGATTCTTTTTATACAGCACATCAAGTATTTCTTTTAATCTGCCGCCGCTCCCCCCGATGAAGGCGTGAGTCGGCGTCGGAAGGTTCTCCATCGCCTCCGGGGCTTCCCCCTCAACCACTGCCACATTGTGCAGGCCAAAGGCTTCGCAATTTTTTCGTATCAGCGCAAGCGCCTCCTCGTTCCGCTCAATGGCGTAGACCTTGACTTCCTCCGATAACCGTCCCATCTCCACCGCAATGGAACCGGTTCCGCTTCCCACATCATAACACAGGGAATCTTTTGTGATTCTCAATTTACAGAGGGAAATCTCCCGCACTTCTTCCTTTGTCATGGGCACTCTGCCCCGGCAAAAGGCGGCATCGGGCAGCCCAGGGCTTAAGGGGCGGCTCTGGCAGTCTGGGTTTTCCAGAATGCAGGTATATAATCCTTCCTCTTTTAATGCCCTGCATTCCTCCGGCGCCAGAGTAACGATGCGCTCTTCCGGATAGGATAGCTGATAGCCCAACGTCATCCTCACCTGATGGAACCCCCGTTTTTCCAACGCGTCCCCAAGTGCCTTTACATCCGAAAGTCCCGATGTAATCAGAAACACTTTTGGTTCCCTCTCCGCTTTTGCCACTACTTTCCCAATCTCCTCCTGTATTTTTTCAGGGTAAGCCCCCGAAGAAATCCCGTGGAGGCTTAAAATGGCCGCATCCTGATAGCTGATGCCGGTCTTTGCAGATAAGTAGGAGACGGAGGAAATGCCGGGACAGCAGCGGATTTGTGTCTGTATGCCCTCCGCTTCCATCTCCTTTCTCCAGCCATCGTATGCCTCCCTCACTTTTTTTGCCCCGCTGTAAAATCCGATATCTCCCGAAAAGAGCAGAACTGCCAAAAACTTCGCCTTTTGGCTGGCCTTCCCCAGGCAAGACAGGTGCGAAAACATCTCGGACGCCTGATAACAGGACTTTTGTTCCGTCCGCAAATTCCACTGTTTCGGCAGGGAGGAAAGAAGGCGTTTTGCCCCTATGAGGCAGTCTGCGTTCTTTACTGCTTCCCGCACTTCCGCTGTGACAAGGCCCTCGTCCCCCATGCCGATTCCTGCCAGCACCACCTCTATTTTTCTGAGAAAGATGGGCGTTCCCGTAAGTGTTTCCAAGGCTTTTCCCACTTCTTGCAGCGACATTCCCGCAGTCCCCGCCCGGCTTTCGGGATTTTCAATCACTATGACAGGGATTTTTAACGCTGCCGCCGCCTCTAATTTTTCGGGCTAGCCCCCGGTTTCACCGCTCTCCTTTGTC
>CANQUZ010000071.1 GCA_947627165.1 uncultured Roseburia sp. | reverse complement strand
ACCGACGACGGCCTTAGACGTAACCATCCAGGCGCAGATTCTGGAACTTATGCAGGAACTGCAGAAAAAACTGGGGATGGCGATTATTATGGTAACTCATGATTTGGGCGTCATAGCAAGTATGTGCGATGAGATTATTGTGATGTATGGCGGCCGCGTCTGCGAGCGCGGGACGGCGGATGATATTTTCTACCACCCTTCCCATGAGTATACCAAAGGCTTGCTGCGCTCCATCCCCAAAGCGGACAATATGGGAGAGAAGCTGCAGCCTATCGGCGGTACGCCAATCAACCTTTTGAATATGCCAAAGGGCTGTGCATTTTGCCCGCGCTGTGACGGCGCGATGAAAATATGCCTAAGCGAGCAGCCCAGCGAGCTTCGAATCAGCGACAGCCACCTTGCCAGCTGTTGGATGAATGTGAAAGAATTTTATGAGGCGCAGGAGGTAGCAGAGTAGATGAGTGAAGAAAAGAACCTTCTTGAGGTAAGTCATTTAAAACAATACTTTCCTGTGCGCCACGGATTGAAAAAATTGCAGTTAAAAGCAGTGGATGATATTTCTTTTACCATCAAACCGGGAGAGACCTTAGGGTTAGTCGGCGAGTCCGGCTGCGGAAAAACCACAGTGGGGCGCACGCTTCTCCGTCTGTATCAGCCCACGGCAGGGCGCATTGTATTTGATGGGGACGTCCTCTTTGACGGGGGAGAGCAGTATGATGAAAATGGAAGGGTGATTGTGGGAGCTGACGGGAAACCGGTGCGGAAAGCCAAGGTAGATGTGGATATGCAGCCGTACCGCAAAAAGATGCAGATGGTATTCCAGGATCCGTACTCCTCCCTAAATCCCAGAATGACCGTAGAAGATATTATCGGGGAGCCTCTTGATGTGCATAAGCTTTACAAGAGCAAGGGAGAGCGCCGTGAAAAAATATTGGAGCTGATGGAGCTGGTAGGACTGAACGCCGAACACGCGGCGCGTTACGCCCATGAGTTTTCCGGAGGGCAAAGACAGCGTATCGGCATCGCAAGGGCTCTGGCAGTAAATCCGAAATTCATTGTCTGCGACGAGCCGGTTTCCGCCCTTGACGTATCCATCCAGGCACAGGTGGTCAATATGTTTGAGGAGCTGCAGGAAAAACTTGGGGTGGCATATCTGTTCATTGCCCATGACCTGTTGGTGGTGCACCATATTTCCCATAGAATTGCAGTGATGTATCTTGGAAAAATGATGGAAATCGCGGATGCGGATGAGTTAAATAACAATCCCATCCATCCTTATACCTTAAGCCTGCTGTCAGCAGTGCCGATTCCGGACCCGGAGACGGCGAGAAAGAGCAAGCGCATTGTGTTAGAGGGGGATGTGCCGAGTCCTTTGAATATGCCCAGCGGCTGTCCGTTCCGTACCAGGTGCAGCTATGCGTCGGAGCAGTGCAAAGCGGAGATGCCGCCGCTGAAAGACAGGGGGAACGGGCATTTTGTGGCGTGCTGGAATCAATAAAACGGTGGTTTCAATCTCACCCATTGGGTGTGTGGAACATAAATAATTTTTTAGGAGGAAAAATTATGAAAAAAGTATTAGTAACTTTGTTAATCGCTTCTATGGGCCTTAGCCTTACAGCGTGCGGTTCTAATAATGCCGGCAGCGGAAACGCCAACAGCGGAAATGCTGCTGCTTCCACAGAGGGGGAGAACGCAGGCGCAGATGCCGCAGTGTCTGGAAGCACAGATGGAAGCGTGTTGAAAATCAATCTTGCAAGCGAACCGGATTATCTTGACCCGGCGCTGAACAGTTCTGTAGACGGCGGATGCCTTGCAGTAAACTCTTTCGTAGGGTTATACACCTACGATTCAGCGGGCACTTTGATACCGGCTTTGGGAGAGGCTTCCGTATCGGATGACGGAACGGTATACACCTTCAAAATGATTGAATCAAATGGAGCAACGGCGATCCTTTGACAGCAAACGACTTCGTTTACAGCTGGAACCGTGTAGCGGATCCTGCCACTGCAGCAGACTATTCTTATCTGTTCGATATCATTGCAAAAGATGGCGATGCACTGGCAGTAAAAGCAGTAGATGATTATACACTGGAAGTTACTTTAACAAATCCATGTCCGTACTTCCTTGATTTGACTGCATTCCCGACTTTCATGCCGGTACATCAGGCAAGCGTGGAAGCTGCAAATCCGGATGGAACAAACCCGGGCGCGTGGGCACAGGAAGCAGGCTTTGTATGCAACGGAGCTTATACCTTAGATTCCTGGGCACATGAAGAGAGCATGGTATATGTAAAGAACCCGAACTACTATGATGCGGCAAACGTAACGATGGATACGTTAGAGTTTATGTTAAGCGCAGATGATACGGCGATCTATGCGGCATACAATAATGGCGACCTTGAATTTATCGATACTGTGCCAAACGATGAGATTGCTTCCCTGCTTGGCAATGAGGAGTTCTACATTGTAGATCAGTTGGGAACTTATTACATTGGGTTCAACGTACAGGACGATATGTTTGAAGGAAAGACCGTAGAACAGGCAGCGGCTATGAGAGAGGCTATGAGCTTATTGATTGACCGTCAGTATATTGCAGATAACATTGGCCAGACAGGCCAGCAGTTAGCAGATACCTTTGTTCCGGCAGGTATGGGGGACGGTGACGGCGGCGAGTTCAAGACTGGTTCTTACTATGATGCGGCAACCACAGGAGCCGGAAATGTAGAGCAGGCAATGACGCTTTTAGAGAGCGCAGGATACAGCTTCACCGACAAGGGAGACGGCAGCTATGAAATTTCACCGGCGCTTGGGTTTGAATATGTTATCAATGAGGGTACCGGACACCAGAAAATCGCAGAGGCAGTTCAGCAGGATTTAGCGCTCGTTGGCATTGAAGTAACCATTAAAACAGAAGACTGGAACGTATTCTTAGAGGATCGTAAAAACGGTAACTTCGGCGTAGCCCGTGAGGGATGGGTAGCTGACTACAATGACCCGATTAATATGTTAGAGATTTTCACCTCTGATTCCGGAAACAACGATATGCAGTTAGGAAGAGGCGATTCTGCCGCTGCTCCGGACTGGACAGAGTACGATAACATGATCAGCGAAATCCGCACCATGACAGACTTTGCAGCGCGTGTAGACTTAATGCATAAAGCAGAGGATATGCTGATGGATACCTGGGCGGTAGTTCCTCTCTATTTCTACAACGATGTTTATATGCAGAAGCCGAATGTAACCGGCACATATGCGACGGTATTCGGTATGAAATACTTTATGTATGCGCAGAAAAACTAAACGATAAGAATCAAAAACGCTGTAAGCGATAAAATCATTTTTGGGGCTGTAATTTGGCGAGGGAACATCGCCGGATTACAGCCTTTTTTTCGTATCAGAAAATTGCGTTTGGATGACCGGATGAGGGGAATTTAAGCGTTGAAAAAAATAGGATGATAAAAATAGCGGAGTAAAAGATTGGAAAAGAAACAGCGGAAAAACGCCAGGATACAGGGCTGGACGGGGCAGAAGGGAGATGATTTACACATTTGTCGTGCCAAAGACCTATTGACAAAATTCTTGCTATAGGTATAATAAAATCAATATTGTTTGCGAATAACATACAGTTGTTTTTAAAGTGGAACAGGAAGCGGCGGCAGAAATGTTTTTGTATGTCTGTAGCAAATGAACGGATATGAGAGTGCGGCGGACAAGGATGTCTGGCGGTGCTTTTTTTCTTTGTTTTACGGTATGAACGGGGTGATGTCCATGCTCTGTTTATATAAAAAATTTAAAAGGAGGTATATTATGAAAAAGAGAAAAATTTTAAGTTTATTGCTTGCTCTTTCCATGACGTTCGGTATGGCAGCCTGCGGATCTAACGGCGGCGATACGACAGGCGGCGAAAACGTTAGCGTTGATGCCGGGACAGAAACGGCGTCAGAGGCTGGGGAAGCAGAGACGGAAAGCACGGCAGCGGCAAATGATACGCTGGTAGTATCGGTCGAGAAGGGATTAGAGGGAAAATTCTCTCCGTTCTTTGCAGCGTCTGCCAATGATGTTGATGTGGCTGACACTTTTACACTGTATACGCTGTATATGGATCGTGTAGGCAATCCGGTGAACAAGGGGATTGAGGGGGAGACCCGCTCATACAATGGCACCGACTATACCTATACCGGCCCGGCAGATGTGACGGTCACAGAGAATGCAGACGGTACCGTTGCTTATGATATTAAGATCCGCGATGATCTTGTCTTTTCGGATGGAGAGCCGGCAACAATCGATGATGTAATTTTTGGAATGTATGTTCTGCTGGATCCGACTTACGATGGAAGCAGTACGCTCTACTCTGTTCCGATTCAGGGACTGGAGGAGTACCGCTCCGGTATGGCGCCGCTGTATGAGCTGCTGGTTGCGGCAGGTGAGGGCAACACAGATTTTACATATTGGGATGAGGCAACTCAGTCTGCATTCTGGAGCGAGGGGCTTCCGGCAGCAGGAGAAGCCTTTGCACAGTCGATTCTGGATTACTGCATCGCGCAGGGATATAATGCGGAAGGCGATCCGGTAGAGGCGATTACGCCAAACTGGGGCTATGAGACGCCGGAAGGCGCAACCGCTGCTGATTTCTGGAATGCGATGTTGGAGGCTTACGAGGGGGATTATGCAGCCGTTTCTGACACGGAGATGGCAAGCGGTTCTCTGTGGAGTTATCTGGATCCTTCCTATACGGCAGGTGTTGAGACAAGTGAATCTGCTGCGAATGTTTCCGGTATCCAGAAGATTGATGACTATACGGTGCGCGTGACGACTTCCGAGTTGGATGCAACTGCAATTTATCAGATGCAGCTCCCAATCGCACCGCTTCACTGGTACGGCGACGAGAGCCAGTATAATTATGAAAATAATCAGTTTGGTTTCCCGAAAGGCGATTTGTCAATCGTAAAGGCTAAGACAACGACGCCTCTGGGGGCAGGTCCCTATATTTTCAAGAGCTTCTCAGACGGTGTCGTATATATGGACGCGAACCCAGACTATTATAAAGGCCAGCCGAAAATTGCGCACCTCAACTACTTAGAGTCCGCAGAGGCAGACAAAGTAACCGGTATCAAGGCTGGAACGCTTGACATCGCAGACCCGACTTACTCTACGGATGTTGCAAAACAGATTGCTGTAGAGAACGGCTTCACCGAGGATCAGTGGGATGAGTTTGAAGGTCCGGTTATGACGACGAAGCTGATTGATTACAGAGGCTATGGTTATATAGGAGTTAACCCGAACAACATGAAAGTGGGAAGCGACCCATATTCAGATGCTTCCAAGGCTTTGCGTAAGGCGTATGCGACTGTGATTGCGGCTTACCGTGATGAGGCGATTGATTCTTATTATGGCGTGACGGCAAAAGTTATTAACTATCCGATTTCCAATACCTCCTGGGCTGCACCGCAGACCACGGACGATGGTTATAAGGTTGCATACTCAGTAGACGTGGACGGCAATCCGATTTATACGGCAGATATGACAGGAGATGCAAAATATGATGCAGCGCTCCAGGCGGCGCTTGGCTACTTGGAAGCAGCGGGATACACCGTGGCAGATGGCAAGGTGACAGCAGCTCCGGAGGGCGCGAAGATGAGTTATGAGTGCGTGCTCGGCGGCGGCGGCCAGGGCGATCACCCGAGTTTCCTGCTCTTAAAGAATGCTGCGGATGCAATGGCTAAGATTGGCATGGAACTGACGATTATGGACTATGCGCAGTCAAGCGACTTGTATGCAAGCTATCAGAATGGTGTTGCGGAGATGTGGTGTGCGGCATGGCAGGCATCTGCAGATCCGGATATGTATCAGTTATATCACTCAGAAGGTTCTACGAACTACTATCAGATCAAAGATGATGAATTAGATGAGCTGATTATGGCAGGACGCAGATCTACCGATCAGACTTACCGTAAATCTATCTATCAGGCAGCGATGGAAATCATCATGGATTATGCAGTAGAGATTCCGATCTACCAGAGAAGCGAATGTTATCTGCTTTCCACAGAACGCGTGAAAGTGGATAGCCTCCCGCAGGATATGACTCCATACTATTCTTATACTCAGGAGTTGGAGAAACTGGAACTGAACTAAACCAGGAATATGATAAATGTCAAGGAATGTCCATACCTCCCTATGGGGGTATGGATATTCATATGAGAAGTATCGGCTGCGCAGCAAGGAGACACTTATGGCTCCGGAAAAGGGGTGCTTTCAGTGCCTGCTTGGTGCGCAGTTTACTGTCATAAAAAGGGTGTCCTGACGGATTCCTGCAATGGAGCATTTAGGAGGGATATTTTGAGAAAGTACATTATTAAACGGTTTTTGATTTCGATTGGCATACTGTTTTTCGTGACGCTGATTATTTACACACTGATCCGCTGCCTGCCGTCAAGCTATGTGGAGACGATGGCGATGCAGCTTGCGACGGCGCCCGGTTCAAAACCATATGAAGAGTGGTTAGCGCAGTTGAATGCATCCTATGGTCTGGATCAGCCGATACTGGTTGGCTATTTTCACTGGCTGGGAGATTTTGTGAGAGGCAATTTTGGCGACAGCTGGAAGTTTACCGTACCCGTCGTGGAGGAGTTTAAGAGCGTGATTGGCGTTTCATTTGCGATGGGGGCGATTTCCCTGATTCTGGAACTCATAATCGCAATACCGCTTGGGGTGATTGCGGCGACCAAACAGTACTCTAAGTCGGATTACATTATTTCCGCCAGCGCACTGGTGGGCATCAGTCTGCCGACATTCTTTTTTGCCACAGTGTTAAAGCTGATTTTTGCAGTGAAGCTGGGTTGGTTTGATACGCACGGATTGGTGGGGCGCAATTATGCCCAGATGGATGCGATGGGGCAGTTCTTAGATAAGTGCCAGCACCTTGTCCTTCCGATTATCACCTTGACGATTGTGTCTGTCGGGTCGCTGATGCGCTACACGAGGACAAATATGCTTGAGGTGCTCAATGCCGATTATATCCGCACGGCGCGGGCAAAAGGAGTGAGCGAGAAAAAAGTCATCTATCATCACGCGTTTCGCAATACGCTGATTCCCCTCGTGACCATTGTCGGCGGATCGCTGCCGGGACTGTTTTCCGGTGCGCTGATTACGGAGACTTTGTTTTCCATTCCGGGCATAGGGTATGCCTCCTATCAGGCCCTGGTGGCGGGCGACATCCCGTTTTCCATGTTCTATCTGGCATTTATTGCAGTGCTGACACTGCTCGGCAACTTAATTTCGGATGTTTTATATGCTGTTGTGGATCCGCGTGTCCGCATTGCGTCATAGAGGGAGGTAGGATCATGTCTGAAAACATAAAAAACACAATTTCCGGAGATGAGGAGCAGTATTCCCTCAATGATGATCGCCGGGTCAGAACCCTTTCCCCCGGCGCGCTGGTCGTCAAGCGTTTTTTCCGCAACCGGCTGGCAGTCGTAGGGCTTATCATGCTTGTTACCATGTTTATTTTTTCTTTCCTGGGAGGTCTGTTAATCCCCTATGGGCAGGATGAGCAGTTTTATACCTATACCTATCTGGAAAAAGAGTATGTGGGAGTGACTCAAAATAACGACTTACGCTATGTGGTGGCGGAGGGGCAGGAGTTTCCGACGATTTTGCAGGCGCAGTTTCTTTGAGCGATGGGAAAAGGCGAGACGGATTTTTCGTATCAGGATGCGTCTTACCGATATGAGGAAGAAGGAAACGATCTTTACGCGATTCGCACAGCGGACGGCACGCTGCTTGCGGTGGCAAGTAAGGATATTGTAAATAAAGCGGACGAAATGGAAGAGCTGTCCTTTGCTGTGAAGCATGAAGCGCTGAAGGCATATGCAAACGACGGCGTTTCTTTTCAGGCGGATGGCGCGGAGTACCAGCTTGACAAAGATGGCAACATTTTGTCGGGAGATACGGTCATCGGCTATATCAGCCGGTTTGTCGTGGCTTCTAAGGATAATGGGGTTGTGATTACCCGTGACTTCAAAGAGCGTCTGGGTGAGGCGATTGAGGCAGATGAGAAGGAATTCTCCTATGTGTCTGAGGACGGTGAGGAGCATACCTACACGATTTCCTACGACGGAGGCGCGAAGGTATGGTCTGTTAAGCAGGAGACGGAAACCTACGTTTATGATACTTACAGCAGCCCGTCAAAAGCGCATCCGCTTGGCACGGACAATAATGGAATGGATATGCTTACCCGCCTGATGTATGGCGGCCGCGTGTCTTTGATCATTGGGTTTATCGTAATCATTATCGAGACAGTCATCGGCGTTATTATGGGAGGGATTTCCGGCTACTTTGGCGGCTGGGTAGATAACCTGATTATGCGTCTGGTGGATATCTTTTACTGCATTCCCTCCATGCCGATTATTATCATTCTCGGCGCGGCGATGGATAATATGAAGGTGGAGCCGCAGATTCGTATGCTTTACCTGATGTTAATCTTAGGAGTGCTGGGATGGGCGGGAATTGCCCGGCTGGTGCGCGGACAAATCCTCTCCCTGCGCGAACAGGAGTTTATGACGGCGACGGAAGCCTGCGGCATCCGGGTGTCCCGGAGAATCTTTAAGCACCTGATTCCAAATGTAATGCCGCAGCTAATTGTCTCCTGTACGATGGGGCTCGGCAGCGTAATCCTGACAGAGGCGACCTTATCCTTCCTGGGGCTGGGCGTAAAGTTCCCATTTGCTTCCTGGGGGAATATTATTTCTGACGTCAACAATTCCTACGTTATGACGACGTTCTGGTTCATTTGGATTCCGGCGGGCATCTGCCTGTTAGTGGCAGTGTTAGGGTTTAACTTTGTTGGAGACGGGCTTCGGGATGCGTTTGACCCGAAGATGAAGCGATAAGGAGGGAAAAGCGGACATGGCAAAAAAGAAACCAGAGGGCTATCTCTCTGCAAAAGAATCCAGGCGGATTTCAAGTGAAAACCGTAAAATCACGGGCGAAATGGAAAAAAAGCGTAAGCGCAGAAAGGTTCCGGAGAGCGAATACCTTACCAAAATGCATGATGAAAAGAACGCAGTGGAATTTGACGGTCTTTATACCTATTTTTTTACAGATGCCGGAACCGTTAAGAGTGTGGACGGCGTAAGTTTTGAGATTCCCATTGGAAAGACGGTGGGCGTGGTAGGAGAGTCCGGCTGCGGCAAGTCCGTGACGAGCCTTTCCTTAATGCAGCTTCTGCAAAGGCCGCAGGGGCAGATTGTAGGCGGCGAGATCCGGCTGAATTTGGGGGATCGCGCCTATGATGTGGCAAAGATGCCGTATGAGAAAATGCAGGATCTGCGCGGCAAATTTATATCCATGATTTTCCAGGAGCCAATGACGGCGTTAAACCCTGTGTTCCGAATTGGGGAACAGATTGAGGAAGTGCTGGAAATTCACGACAAGGATATGGGAAAGGAAAAAATGAAGCAGCGCACCATCGAGCTTTTGGAGATGGTGGGGATTG
>CANQUZ010000070.1 GCA_947627165.1 uncultured Roseburia sp. | reverse complement strand
GCTTTTGCTGTATTTTCTACAGTATGCCTTATGTTGCTGGTGCTAACTTAATGACATTGATGGCTGAACTGTTACTAAGAAATTGTGAAAATTTGATGAATACATTTCCATGACAGGCGGAATATGTTAGAATGACTATGGGAAAAAGGGAGAAAACTAGGATGATTGAAAAGAGAGAACGAAAAAAAATACTGCGTTTTATAGCAGATATTCTACTGATTATTTTGCCGCCAGCGTTGTGTTTTTATCTGCTGGAGTGCTATAGCCATAATCCTTTCGCGGAGGTGCGCCCATGGGCGCAGTTTTTTAATATCCTGCTGTTTGAACTATGTTCAGGGATTTGTTTTTGCCTGACAGGGAGGTTAAAATGGGCCTATCGGATTTTGTTTTCCGGTGCTATGATTTACGGCATTGCCAATACATATGTGGTGCGTTTCCGTACCAACCCCATTGTGCCCTGGGATATTTTGTCTATAAAGACAGCGGCAAGCGTGGCGGGCAATTACGATTTTACGCCGGATGTCCGGATGGTGGTTGTGACTCTTGCGTTTGCGCTTCTGATTTTTTTATCCCGCTTTTGCAGCGTCACGATAACCAGGCGGCCGATTTGGCAGAGGGTGGTATCCGCGGCCGTCTTAACGGCGGCACTGTGTATGTTTGCCCATGTACTGCAGAAAGAAGATTTTCAGAACAGTCACAGATTGTACAACAAATTATTTACGCCGGTGTTTATGACGGATGTGGACGGCATGGCGGTGACTTTTGCCATGAATTTGGCGTATATGTCCATTGATAAGCCGCAGGGGTATGACCGTGCAGAGGCGGAGGAAATCTTAGAGGGGTATGGATCAGACGATGGCGAAGAGCTGCCGGAAGAACTCCCCAACCTAATTGTTGTGATGAATGAGGCATTTTCCGATTTGGCTGTGCTGGGAAATGTGGATGCCAACGAAGATTATATGCCGTTTGTCCACAGCCTGCAAAAGGGTGCCGACAACACAGTGACGGGAATGTTGAATGTGTCTGTGTGCGGCGGCAATACCGCAAATACGGAATTTGAATTTTTGACGGGAAATACCATGGCGTTCCTCCCCCAGGGAAGCGTCCCTTACCAGCAGTATGTGAATGGGGAAATGACGGCTCTGCCGGAACATCTGCGAAACCTTGGATATGAAACTGTGGCGGCCCACCCTTATTACGCCGGAGGATGGGAGAGGGATACGGTTTATCCCTGGCTTGGTTTTGAAAGAAGCATATTTAAAAATGATTATCTGATGCCAAAGTATCTCCGGCAGTATGTCAGCGACGAGAGCTGTGTGGAAAAACTGATAGAATGCTACGAGACAAAGGAGAAGGGGAAACCCTTGTTTGCGTTTAACGTCACCATGCAAAACCACGGCGGCTATCAGGATTCCTATGACAATTTTACGCCGGATATTGCAGTGGAGGATTCTTCCAATGTTTCTCTGAATCAATATCTCTCGCTAATCAAGCGTTCAGACGCCGCCCTGGAGCATTTGGTGGACTATTTTTCAAATGTGGAGGAAAAGACGGTCATTGTCTTTTTTGGGGACCACCAGCCAAGCGATACGGTTGCCGCCACCGTTCTTGCCAAAAACGGCATGGCGTGGAATCATTTAACCGAGGAAGAGTTGAAATTGCGCTATCAGGTTCCTTACGTCATATGGGCGAATTATGAGATGGCAGAAGAGACTGGGGCGGATACCAGTGCCAACTACCTGGCGGCGGAAGTGCTGCAGAGGGCTGGAGTGCCCTTAAATGCCTATCAGAACTACTTGCTGGAAGTAAAACAGCAGTATCCGGTGATTTCGGCGGTGCGTACCGTCAGGGCGGACGGCAGTGAAACTTCCGCCGCAGAGGAGCATGGGACGATGGACTCTTACCGCAGACTTCAATATTATGAAGTCTTTGATAAGGAGTAACGGCTCAGACAGAACCAGCCCAATGGGCGGACTATGTTTCATTTCAAACGAAGGAGAGTAAGATTTTGCATATCACGGAAAAACACAAAAATCTGGAAAAGCGGCTTCCCTTGGCAGCGTCTTTTCTGCTGCCCTTACTGCTCGTGCTTGCAGTCTGTATCCATCATGAAATATTTCCTTTTGGGGATCGCTGTATGCTGCATATCGATATGTATCATCAATATTGTCCGTTTTTTACAGAGATGATGCACAAGTTAAAAACGGGGGAGAGCATTTTTTATACCTGGAACATAGGGCTTGGGGCGGACTTTATTTCCCTCTACGCTTATTATCTGGCGAGTCCCTGCAACTGGCTTTTGATTTTTTGCCCCAAAGACTATGTCATTGAGTTTATGACGGTTTTGGTCATCTTAAAACTTGCATTCGGCGGCTTTGCATTCGGCTGTTACCTGAAATACCATTTCCGATCCAACCATTGCGCCATCTCGCTGTTTGCCGCCGCCTACGCCCTGTCTGCCTATACGGCGGCTTATGCCTGGAATATTATGTGGCTGGATTGCATGGTGTTAGCCCCCCTGGTGATTTTGGGTCTGGAAAAGCTCATGAAGGAGAAAAACCCGATTCTATACTATGTGGCATTGTCCCTTAGCATCTTAAGCAACTACTATATTTCCATTATGGTTTGCCTCTTTCTCATTCTCTGGTTTTTGCTCACCTGGATGGAGAACCGGGAGAGCGGCATTGGGGCGTGGCTGCGGTTTGCCGGATATTCCCTGTTAGCGGGAGGGACGGGGGCAGTCCTGATTTTGCCGGAAATCGCCGCCTTAAGAAGCAGCGGTTCCAAAAATATATCGTTTCCCGATGCGGTGGAATGGTATTTCCAGGTGGTTGCAGAATTGGGGAGGCATTGCGCTTTTACAGAGGTTTACACCGGAAAGGACCATTGGCCGAACTTATATTGCGGGGTGTTTACCGTGGTGCTGTTCCTGTTATTTTTCCTGAATCGGGAAATTTCCTGGAAAAAGAAACTGGTAAGGGGCTTGTTTGTCCTGTTTTTCCTGTTGAGCTTTGCCTGCAATGTATTGGATTTTATCTGGCACGGATTTGATTATCCCGATTCATTGCCGGGAAGGCAGAGCTTTTTGTACATATTTTTGCTGTTGCTGACCGCTTACGAGACTTTTTGGCATTTGCGCGGAAACAGATTCTGGGATGTGTTTGCGGCGGCAGTGGCGGGCGTGGTGTTTGCCATGTTAGACTACGCATCGGGAGAGGAACTGGTAAGCGTTGAGGCGAAGAGGGGAACTGCCGTGTTTTGGGCGTTATATCTCATCCTTTTGCTGATTTATTTTTTGGCGCGGGAGAGGCAAAAAGGCGCGGCGGAGGAAAAGGCGAAGAAAAAAAGAAAGGCCGCCATACCGTGGGGGAACGTAAGAGAGATAGCCCTTGGCGCCGCTGCCTTTACGCTGCTGGCGGAGCTTTTGTTAAATTTTGACGCCACGGGTCTTGGGACTACGGGAAGGACGGCGTATGTGGAGGACTTTAACGATTACAGGACAGTCCTTGCCGAGGGGGAGGCGTTGGCGGAGGAAGAAGGCGTCCTTTTTTACCGGACGGAGGAACTGGAAAGAAAGACCAAAAATGATGCGGCTTTGACGGGGTACCGTTCCGCCACCCAGTTTTCTTCCCTGATGAATCTGGATATCAGCCACTTTTATCAGGCGATGGGCATGGAAGGGGGAAAGAATTTTTACTGTGTCAATGGGGCGACACCGTTGCTTTCCGCGATGCTCTCTTTAAAATATGTGATTGCCGACAATGGGTTAGAGGCAAACCCCATACGCACCTTAGCGGCGCAGAGCGGGGATACCTATCTGTATGAAAATAAGTATGTGCTGCCTTTGGGCTTTTTGATGCCGGAGGAAGTCATTTCCGCCTGGAACTATAAAGATCTGGGGGAAATTGAAGCCCAGAATGCCCTTGCCTTTCTGCTGGGGGCGGAGGAGGCGATGTTTACGGAAATCCCATCGGAATCCCAGGCGGAAGTTTCCACCATACCCGTGTCCCGCGACGCCTATATCTTTGCCACTTATGAGAGAACGACAGTGGAGGGATTGACGGAGGAAATCAGCGATGGGAGGACAAAGTCCTTCACGAAAGTTTCTCACGGCTACACCTTGGATTTGGGCTACTGTAAGGCGGGGAGTGAGATAAAGATCAAAAATACAGCAGGGGAATGTGTGAACATTACGGCTTATGAGCTGAATTTGGAAGCAGTGGAAAAGGCATATCAGGCATTGATGGGACAGACGATGGAAATGGATTCCTTTTCCGATACGAAAATCACCGGAAATGTCCAGGTGACGACTCCGGGCAGGATGATTTTTTCGATTACCAACGACTCCGGATGGAGCTTATTTGTGGACGGGGAAGAAGTAACGCCGCAAGTGTTTGGGGAAGGATTCCTCAGTGTGCATTTAGATGAGGGCAGCCATGAGATCGCCTTAAGATACGAAACGCCGGGCTTCCGTTTGGGAACTGCGGTTTCCGCCGGGTGCCTGACGCTGTTTCTGGCGTTGCTGTGGATGAAAAACCGAAAAAAAGAGACCAGCATTTCCTGAGAAAGGAACTGGTCCCTTAACCGTGCACCCGGTGGGCGCACGGTCTTTTAATATCCGTCTCCCTGACGGTATCCGGTGTTGTTGATAATCTGCGCGCTGTTTGCCTGTACGGTGGAAGATGGGGTATAGCTGCTGTCCCCATACAGAAACTGGTGCAGTGTGGTGACATTGGAACTTAAGTCACAGGGAATGACAACGCTGCCAACGCGGTCATAGGTCTGGGAAGTTTTTTCAAAGGGGAAACCGGCGGTTTCGCCTAAGTCAAAGCTGAAAATCTTTGTGGCAAGGGAGATGATATCCGTTGTGGAAAGATTCGTCTCAATGTCGCCGAAAACCTGATTGATCAGCTTGTTTAAAGTCAATAAGTTGGATTTCTGCGCTTTTGCCACCATGGCGGAGAGTACGGCGCGCTGCCGCTCCGTGCGTTTGTAATCGTCCCCGCCCCCGTAACGGATACGGGCAAAGGCGCAGGCTTGTACGCCGTCGAGGTTGTAGGTTCCGCCGGAGGGCGGGGCGGAAGAATTGTTGCCCGTAATCTCGTTAATCTCCCGGACGTACCCGATCATATAGCTTGCCTCGTCATCGGTGATGGTCATTTCCACGCCACCCAAAAGATCCACGCATTTTACAATGGAATTAAAGTCCACCGTGATATGGTCTGTGATATTTAGGTCTAAATTGGTATTCAGCATGGAAATCGCCTGCTCCGCCCCGCCTTTGGAGTAGGCGGCGTTGCACTTCTGATAGACTCCCCCGCCCGTATCTAAATAAGAATCGCGGTAAACGGAGACGAGCTTTACATCTTTGGTCTTGTTGTTGATGGCGGCTATCATGATAACGTCGCTGCGCCCGGTGGAAAGCTTCCCGGTAGAGCGGTTGTCCAAACCAAACAGGGCAATGGTCTTGTAGCCTTCCATGATTTCCTGTGACTCTTCCGAAATATCGTCATTGATAGAAATATTGTCGGTGTTTAAAGGCGTATTTTTTATTTTCATGAATTTGGTGGCGGCAAAGGCCGTGGCTGCCAAAAGAATGAGAATCAAGATCTCAAAGATCAATAAAATGATTTTCTTATTTTTTTTTCGATGTGTTTTTGCCGTTCCTGACATAGTATCCTCCATTTCGAGATAGTTGTGCCGTTCTCAGCACAATATGGCAAAACGAATAAAATTTGCTTTGCCTTCTTGTATAAATTTCAAACCTGCTTTTTATCATAAGTCAGAATTGGGATTTATACAATGAATCTTTTCTTAAATTTTAATGAAATTTATGAAAGGAACCATCAGATAGGTGCCATTTATCGGACACATCATAAGATACACTTTTATTATCAAAGGTAAAGGGATGCGGATACGATAATCGCGAATATTTTTGCGAGATGAATTGAAATTCCCTTTCTCATGTGAGATAATATACAAGTAGGCAGCGCGCCGCGCAAAATAGGGGATAGGTGTATCCCCTTCTTTTTGTCGGGTGAAAGGTTCCGGCAGAAGGATGTTTCATCAGACTGTAGCGGTGAGGCGGGCTGCGAGAGAAGGAAAGGCAGTGATTGATATGGCAGGAAAAGAGATTGAAGTTTACGACGAAAGGGCAGGGGAAATCAAAATCCGCCCTTATGAACATCATGCGAAGTACTATGAGACAGACCAGATGGGGATCATTCACCATTCCAACTATATCCGCTGGATGGAGGAAGCCCGGATGGATTTGATGGAGCAGATTGGGTTAAACTATAAGCAGATGGAAGAAATGGAAATCATAAGCCCTGTATTGTCTGTATCCTGTGAATACCACAGCATGGTGCATTTTGACGAGGTAGTGGTGATTGAGCCTAAGATTGTGAAGTATAACGGAGTCCGGCTGGAGGTGGAATACCGCATGACGGATAAAGAAACCGGGGAGCTGCGCACTACAGGAAGAAGTTCCCACTGCTTTTTAACCAGGTCGGGAAGGCCGATTTCCCTGAAGCGTTCTTATCCGGAGCTGGATACAAAATTTTTTGAATATACCGATGTATAGCCGGAAGAAGGGCGGGCAATCCGCTGATAAAAACTGGAAGTAAGAAAGGCAAGGAAGCAATGATACAAGAACGGTTAGCAGCGCTGCGCGAAGAAATGAAAAAGCGCGGCATTGATGTATATGTGGTTCCCACCGCTGATTTTCATGAATCCGAATATGTGGGGGAGCATTTCAAGGCAAGGAAGTTCATCACGGGATTTACCGGTTCTGCGGGGACTGCCGTGATTACCCTGACAAAGGCGGGGCTTATGACGGACGGGCGTTATTTTGTCCAGGCGGAGAGGCAGCTGCAAGGGAGCACCGTCACCCTCTACCGCATGGGGGAGGAGGGCGTTCCGAAGCTGGACGAGCTGATTGCAGAAGAGCTGCCGGAAGGGGGCTGCCTGGGATTTGACGGCCGCGTGGTAAACAGCGCCTGGGGGAACAGGCTAAAGGAGATTGCCAGGGAAAAGGGGGCGTCTTTGTATGTGACAGAGGATCTGATTGACCTCATCTGGAGCGACAGGCCGGCTTTATCCAAAAAGCCTCTCTTTTTACTGGAAGAAAAATATACAGGCAAAAGCGCCAAAACAAAAATCGCGGACTTGCGCAACGTGATGAAGCGGGAGGGGGCGGACGTCCATATCCTGACCTCTCTTTATGATATTGCATGGCTTTTAAATATCCGCGGCGGCGATATTGATTCCGTTCCGGTGGTGTTATCTTATCTGATATTGACCGAGGAAGAATGCCTTTGGTTTTTGCAAGAAGAAATCGTGACGCCGGAAATCCGCGCTTATTTAGAGGAAAACCAAATCGCAACGAAACCCTATCAGGATATTTATTCCTTTGTGCAGGGGATACCGGAGGATGCGGTGGTCCTGATGGACGGCAGAACCGTCAATTACCGGATCAGCAGCAGCCTAAATCCCAATATCAAAGTTTTGGATCGGCCCAATCCCACGGAGCTGATGAAAGCCATCAAAAATAAAACGGAAGTGGACAACACAAGAGAGGCGCACATCAAGGACGGCGTCGCCTTTACAAAATTTATGTATTGGCTGAAAACCAATATTGGGAAAATGCCGATGACAGAAATTTCCGCTTCTGATTATTTAGAGGAGCGCAGGAGGGAGCAGGAGCATTTTATCGAATTAAGCTTTGAGACGATTTGCGCTTACGGGCCGAACGCTGCGATGATGCACTATGCGGCGACGCCGGAGACGGATGCGGAATTAAAGCCGGAGGGATTGTTGTTAGTGGATTCCGGCGGACATTATTTCGAGGGGACGACCGACATCACAAGGACCATGGCGTTAGGGCCTGTGACGGATGAGATGCGGCGGCACTTTACAGCGGTATGCCGTTCTAATTTGGCGCTTGCCAATGCCCGATTCCTATACGGCTGCACTGGATTGAACTTAGACATCTTAGCCAGAGGGCCTCTCTGGGATCTTGGCATTGATTATAAATGCGGCACCGGACACGGCGTGGGCTATGTGCTCAATGTCCATGAGGGGCCGAATGGCTTCCGGTGGAGGGTGGTTCCGGAACGCCGTGACAATGGCACCTTAGAGGAAGGGATGATTACCACGGATGAGCCGGGCGTATACTTAGAAGGGAAATACGGCATCCGTATTGAAAATGAGCTTGTCTGCCGCAAGGCGGAGAAGAACGAGTACGGGCAGTTCATGTACTTTGAAAATATTACGTATGCGCCGATTGACTTAGATGCCATCGCCCCGGAGGAGATGACCAGCCGGGAGAAACAGTGGCTGAATGATTACCATAAGATGGTATATGAGACGATCTCTCCTTACCTGACTGCAGAGGAGAGGGAATGGTTACAACACTACACAAGGGCCATTTAGCCGAAAGAGCAGCCGTTCTCCCGCAAGTTTGTGTCTGCGCTGCACCCACAAACTTGTTGATGCAAAGCTTCGGCAGAACTGAGATAAAAGCAGCGAGAAATGAGGAAAGAAATGAGCGAAAAGCTGGTGTTGATTGACGGTCACAGTATCTTGAACCGGGCGTTTTTCGGGGTTCCGGATCTGACAAACTCGGAAGGGCTTCATACCAACGCAGTGTATGGATTTTTGAATATCATGTTTAAAATTTTAGAGGAAGAGCAGCCGGACTACCTGACGGTTGCCTTTGATGTGCCGCAGCCTACGTTCCGCCATGAAATGTATGCCGAATATAAGGGGACGAGAAAACCTATGGCGGAGGAGCTGCGCCAGCAGATTCCGGTGATGAAGGAAATGCTGAGGGCAATGGGGATTACGATTGTGGAAAAAGGCGGTTACGAAGCGGACGATATCCTTGGGACGTTAGCGAAGCGGGGCGAGGCGGAAGGGCTTTCCGTTGCCGTTGTTTCCGGCGACAGGGATTTGTTGCAGCTTGCCACCGACCAGATCAAAATCCGCATCCCAAAGACGAAGCGGACAGGGACGGAGATTGAGGATTACAATGCCAAAGAGGTCGTGGAAAAATACCAGGTAACGCCAAAAGAGTTCATTGACGTGAAGGCATTGATGGGGGATACTTCCGATAATATTCCGGGCGTTCCGGGCATCGGTGAGAAGACGGCCACCGCCATCATTGCGCAGTACGGCAGCATCGAGAATGCCTACGCCCATGCAGACGAGATAAAACCGGCCCGGGCGGGAAACAATTTAAAAGAGCATTATGATCTGGCAAAAATGAGCAAGACCCTCGCCACGATTGAACTCCATGCGGAGATTGCCTATGACTTGGAGGGCGCGAGGATTCAGGGAATCTCCTCCCTCTATACAGAAGAGGCGTATCTGCTTTGCAAAAAATTAGAATTTAAAAATATGCTAAACCGCTTTGAAGTGGAGGCACCGAAAAATCAGGTGGGAGAACATTTCCGCATGATTACGGAAAAAGAAGAGGCAGTCCGCTTTTTCGGG